>NZ_JBBDQW010000034.1:0-33447 GCF_040905785.1 Tistlia sp. | reverse complement strand
GAGCGCGCCGATCCCGCCGCCGAGCGCCGGGCGATGGCGGCGCTGGCGGCCGATCCCAAGAACCGCGCCGAGAACCTGATGATCGTCGACCTGCTGCGCAACGACGTCGGCCGGGTCGCTGAGCTCGGCAGCGTCTCGGTGCCTGCGCTGTTCGAGGTCGAGGCCTATGAGACGCTCTACCAGATGGTCTCGGTGGTGCGCGGCCGGCTGCGGCCGGGGACGAGCCTGCTCGAGCGATTCCGCGCGCTCTTTCCCTGCGGCTCGGTGACCGGCGCGCCGAAGATCCGGGCGATGGAGGTCATCGCCGGGCTGGAGCGGCGGCCGCGCGAGGCCTACTGCGGCGCGATCGGCTGCATCGCGCCCGACGGCGCCATGGACTTCAACGTCGCGATCCGCACCCTGAAGCTTGGCGCGCCGGAACGGGGCCTGCGCCGCGGCGTCCTCGACGTCGGCTCCGGCCTGGTCTTCGATTCCGAGGCCGGGGCCGAGTACCAGGAATGCCTGCTCAAGGCGCGCTTCCTGACCGACTTGGCGCGGGCGCCGGCCGCCGCCGATGCCCCGGCCTGACTTCCGGCTGATCGAGACGCTGCTGTGGCGCCGGGGCGTGGGCATCGCCCTGCTGGCGCGGCATCGGGCGCGGCTGGCGGGCTCGGCGCGGGACCTGGGATTCCGCTTCGACCCCGAGGCCTTCGAGGCGAGCCTGCGGGCGGCGGTGGCGGAGGCAGCGCCAGAGCCGGGGGCGGAGCCGGCGGCCGAGGCGCTGCGGGTGCGCCTGACCCTGGCCCGCGACGGTGCCCTCGAAGCCACCGCCGAGCCGCAGCCGGCGACGCCGCCGGAGCTAGCCTGGACCCTGGTGGTCTCGGAGCGCCGCCTCGAGGAGTCCGACCCGCTGCTGCGCCACAAGACCAGCCGGCGCGACCTCTACGACGGGGAGCGCGCGCGCCTGCTGCCGGGCAGCGGCGCCCAGGAGGTGCTGTTCCTCAATCGCGCCGGCCGCGTCGCCGACGGCGGCATCACCTGCCTCTACGCCGCCGACCCGGCGGCGCCCGCGGTCCTGCGCACGCCGCCGCTCGCCGACGGCTGCCTCGACTCGGTGCTGCGCGCCGAGCTGCTGGCGGCGGGCCGCGCGCGGGAGGCGAGCCTCACCCTCGGCGACCTGCGGGCCGCGCCCGCCCTCTTCGTCGGCAACGCCCTGCGCGGGCTGATCCGGGCGCGGCTCGCCGAGTAGCCACCGCCGGCGGCGCCTTCGCGTCCGCCCCATTTCATGCCGGCCGGCGCGGTTTCCTGCGCCTTGCTCAGGGGTGGGTCCCGCCAGGGCCGCTTGCGCCTGCGCCGCGCGGCCGCGATGCTTCTGGCCAGATCCAAGGGAGGGGGCAGCGTGAGCGAGACCGCGGTGATCGTCGGGGCCGGCCAGGCCGGGGGCAGGGCGGCGCAGGCGCTGCGCAAGCAAGGCTGGCAGGGCCGGATCCTGCTGCTCGGCGAGGAGCCGGAGGCGCCCTACGAGCGGCCGCCGCTGTCCAAGGAGGTGCTGTCCGCCGGTGCCGATCCCTTGAGCGTGCCGATCTTCAAGGACGGCCAGCTCGCCGCCCTGGAGGTCGAGCTGGAGACCGGCTTCAGGGTCGAGGCGCTTGACGTGGGCGCTCGGCGCCTCGCCGGGCGCGGCGGGCGCCGCCTGGTGTGGGACAGGCTGGTGCTGGCGACCGGCGCGCGGCCGCGACGCCTGGCCTGCCCCGGGGCCGAGCTCGAGGGCGTCCACCTGCTGCGCACCGCCGCGGACGCCCGCGCCCTGGCGCCGGAGCTGGTCGAGGGGCGCTCGGTCGTCCTGGTCGGCGGCGGCTTCATCGGCCTCGAGGTCGCGGCCAGCGCCCGCAAGCGCGGCTGCCGGGTGACGGTGGTCGAGGCGGCGGGCCACCTGATCGGCCGTGCCATGGGCCCGAAGCTGTCGCGCCACCTGCGCAGCCTGCACATCGAGCAGGGCGTGCACATCCGCCTGTCCGGGCAGGTCGCGGCCTTCGAAGGCAGCGGCAGGCTGGAGACGGTGCTGCTCGCCGACGGCACGCGCATGCCGGCCGAGGTCGCCGTCGTCGGCATCGGCTGCCTCGCCGAGGACGCCCTGGCGGCGGGCGCCGGCCTCGCCTGCGAGGACGGTATCCTGACCGACGCCTTCGCGGCGACCTCCGCGCCCGGAGTCTGGGCGGTCGGCGACTGCACCCGCCACGAGAATCGCTGGCTCGGCCGCCGGGTGCGCCTGGAATCCTGGGAGAACGCCGAGCTGGCCCCGCAGGTCGCGGCCAAGGCGATCTGCGGCGCGCCCGAGCCCTACGCGGTCGTGCCCTGGTTCTGGACGGACCAGTACGCGCTCAACCTGCAGCTGCTCGGCCTCAGCGGCTTCGAGGGCGAGCTGGTCTGGCGCGGCCGGCCGCTGGAGGGCCCGGCGATCGCCTTCGAGCTGGAGCACGGCATGATCCGCGGCTCCGCGCTGTTCGACGCCGGGCGCGAGCGCCGCCCGGTGCGCCAGCTGATCGAGCTGCGCGCGCGGGTCCGGGCCGAGGCGCTCGCCGATCCCGACGTCGCCCTGCGCGACCTCGCCAAGTCGGCGGCGGAAGGGGCGGCGGCGGACGAGAGCGGGTGAGCGGCTTCCTCGAGGCGCTGCTCGCCTCGCTGCAGGTCGACCTGCTCGGCTTCGCCCTGCTGCTGGGCGTGCAGCTCGTGGCCGGCGGGGTCAAGGGCGTGCTCGGCATTGGTCTGCCGCTGGTCGCGGTGCCGGTGCTGTCCCTGGTCATGCCGGTGCCGACGGCGATCGCCGTGATGACCCTGCCGATCCTGATCAGCAACCTCTACCAGGGCCTCGACCGGCGTCTGGTCCGGCCGACCTTGCGGCGCTTCTGGCCGATGATCCTGACCGCGATGGCGACCTGCCTGGTCAGCGCGCAGCTGCTGGTCACGCTCGATGCCCGGACCACCTACCTGTCGCTCGGCGTCATCGTCATCGGCTTTGCCGCCTTCAGCCTGGTCGGCGACCGGCTGTCGGTGCCGCCGCGCCTGGAGCGGCCGCTGGGACCGGTGGTCGGCCTGCTGGCCGGCGCGCTCGGCGGGCTGTCCAACTTCTTCGGGCCGCCGATCATCGTCTACCTGGTGTCGCTGAAGCTGACCAAGGACGCCTTCGTCTGTGCCGTCGGCCTGTCCTTCGTCGCCGCCGGCCTGCCGCTGTGGGGCACGCTCGCCGCCGAGGGCGTGCTCGGCACCGCGGAGCTGATCGCCTCGGCGGTCTTCATCCTGCCGGTCATGCTCGGGGTGCTGCTCGGCCAGCGCCTGCGCCGCGTCGTGCCGCAGCGGACCTTCCGGCGCGTCCTGCTCGCGGTCCTGGTGCTGATGGGCCTCCGCGGGGTTCGCGGGGGCGGGGGCTTGGGGCGGGCGGCGGCGCCTCCGGCCGCCGCCGCCGGGCCAGCAGCGGAAACAGCGCGAGGCCCGCGAGGAAGCCGCCGGCGTGGGCCTCCCAGGCGACGTCGGCCTCGTCGGCGCCCGGCAGCGTGCCGTAGTAGGCGAAGGCGAGGTTGAGGGCCATCATCACGGCGACGAAGGCGGCCAGCCGCTTCAGGCGCTCGCCGGGGATGGCGCCGGGCCGGGCGACGAAGACGTGGCCGGCGGCGCCGAGCAGCGCGAAGACCGCGCCCGAGGCGCCGATCGCGACCACCGATTCGCCCCAGTTCAGCAGCACCAGCGCGAGGCCGCCGAGGATCCCGCCGAGGAAGAACAGCAGCAGGAAGCGCCAGGGCCCGAGGAAGCGGTGGACCAGCGAGCCCATTGTCGCCAGCCAGAAGGCGTTGAAGCCGAAGTGCAGCCAGCCGTCGTGCAGGAACAGGCTGGTCACCAGGGTGTAGAGCCGCGACCAGTAGGCCTGGCCGTCGATGAAGATGACCAGGGCGCCCTGGACGAAGATCCACTGCGCGATCGCCGGCGGCGCCAGGCGCTGCGCGGCGAAGGCCAGCAGCAGCGCGACGACCAGGGCGAGTGGCGCCGGCGCCAGGGTCAGGGCCGGGCCGCCGGGGCCGCGGCGGGGCGGGGGCGGCGTGCGCAGATCGAGAACAGGAGACATGGCGGCGGGAGGGGACCTCGGCGGAAGGGGAGCGACCCGCACTCTAGGGGTCGGGCGCCTCGCGGCGAAGCCGAAACCTGCCGGCCGCGCTTTGCGGACCGCAAGCGGGCGAAGGGCGAACGTGCCGGGCGGCGCTTGCCGCCGGCCGACGGACATGCCAAGACCAGCCGCCATGTCCCGCCGCCTGCTTATCCTGGTCAACGACGCCGGCTTCTTCCTGTCGCACCGCCTGCCGCTGGCCCGGGCGGCCGTGGCGGCGGGCTGGGAGGTCGCCGTGGCGACCCGGCCCGACGAGCGCTCGCCGGAGATCGCGGCGGCGGGCCTCGCCTTCCATCCGGTGCCGATCCGGCGCTTCGGGCTGAAGCCGGCGGGCGAGCTGCGCACCGCGCTGGCGGTCGCCGCCCTGTGCCGGCGGCTGCGACCGGACCTGCTGCACTGCGTCACCCTGAAGGCGGCCGTCCCGGGCCTGCTGGCCGCGCGCCTCGCCGGCGTGCCGGCGGCGGTGCTGGCGATCACCGGCTCGGGCCGGACCTACAGCGACGGTGGGCTGGTCTGGCGGCTCCTGCAGCGGGCGATACCGCGCTACCTGTCGCTGCTGGCCGGCCCGCGCACGCGGCTGCTGGTGCAGAATCCGGAGGACGGACGGGCCCTGGCGCCGCGGGGCGCGCTGGCGGAGCGCACGGTGCTGATCCGCGGCTCCGGCGTCGACCTCGCCGCCTTCGCCGCGACCCCCGAGCCGCCGGAGCCGATGACCGTGCTGCTGGCCTCGCGGCTGATCGCCAAGAAGGGCATCGCGGTCTACGTCGAGGCGGCGCGGCGCGCCCGGTCCGAGCGGCCAGACCTGCGCTTCCTGCTGGCCGGCGCGCCGGACCCTGGCAACCCCGACGCCGTGCCCGAGGCGACCCTGCGGGGCTGGCACGAGGCCGGCACGGTCGAGTGGCTCGGCCGGCGCGACGACATGGCGAGGCTGATGGCGGACTGCCACGTCGTCTGCCTGCCCAGCCAGTACGGCGAGGGCGTGCCGAAGTGTCTGATCGAAGGGGCGGCGGCAGGCCGCGCCCTGGTCGCCACCGACGTCGCCGGCTGCCGCGAGGTCTGCCGCGACGGCGAGACCGGCCTGCTGGTGCCGCCGGGCGATGCCGGGGCCCTGGCCGCGGCCTTCTTGAAGCTGGCGGCGGAGCCGGATCTGCGGCGCCGGCTCGGCGCCCGCGCACGGGCCGTCGCCGAAGCCGAGTTCGACGTCGCCTCGGTCAACCGCCGGACCCTCGAGCTCTACGACTCGCTGCTGGACTGAGATGCCCCGGGGACGGTCGTTCCGGGCACCGCGGTCAGCCGCATCAGAGCCGCAGCGACCAGCGGCACGACCAGCCAGTGCAGCTGCCAGACCCCGAAGGCGAGCAGTCCCACGACCAGGATGCTGCAGGCCAGGCCGGCGTCGAGCGCGGTCGCCAGCGGCGGGCCGCGGCGGATGCCCGAGAGGACGAGCAGCAGCAGCAGGCCGCCGAGCAGCAGCCCGACCCAACCGAGCTCGAGCCGGACCTGCAGCGCCGCGTTGTGCGGATGCAGCGGCAGGGCGCCGTGGGTGCCGTCGAAGCGCGGCGAGCCCGGCTTGGCAAGGTCGCGCGAGGCATCCAGGCCCCAGCCGATCAGCGGTCGCTCGTCGATGGCCTCGGCCGCGAAGTTCCAGATGAAGACCCGATGGCGGAACGAGAAGGCCAGGCTCTCCTCCTCCGCCAGCCCCCGGCTCGATATCTCCTTGGCAATCTGCGGCATGGCCAGCAGCAGCACCGCGACGAGCGCCAGCAGGATGCCTCGCGCCAGGCGCGGCGCCGGCAGGCAGAGCAGTGCTGCGACCAGCGCGACCGCGCAGGCGAGGAAGGCCGAGGCGCTGGCGAAGAACCAGAGCAGCGGGATCGTCGCCAGCGGCAGCAGCAGGACGGCGGGCCGCCGCGTCACCGGGAGTCGGGCGGCCAGGGCCGCCGCCGCCGGCCAGACCAGGATGGCGACGGCGACGGCGCCGCGGTTCATCCGGTTGAGCGGGAAGCCGCCGCCGTCGGGCACCCGGTCGACGAGTTGGGCGAACAGCAGGTTGATCGCCCGGCCCGAGGCGCCTTCGAAGGCGAGGAGGGCGACCGCGACGGCGAAGCCGGCGAGCAGCCAGCCGGCGATCCGCCGCCGCTGCTCGGCCGGCTGCCGCCCGGCGTGCAGGACCAGGAAGCCGCCGGCGGCGACCGTGGGCAGGAGCCGCGCCCAGGTCTCGAGGGAGTGCGCCGGGTCGAGTGCCCAGAGCGCCGAGAGCAGCGCCCAGAGGGCGAGCCACAGGGCGCTGGCGCCGACGGCCAGGCCGGGACGGCTGAGCCGCTCGCCCGACAGCACCTCGGCGACCAGGGCGAGGAGGCCGGCCGCCAGGGTCACCGGCACGACGGACAGCGGCAGCAGGACGGCGAGCCCCGGGAAGCAGACGGCCAGCGCGGCGAGCGCGGCGAAGTCCAGGCGGGACGCGAGCTGGGGACGGCTGGGCATCGGGCTGGGCGCTCGGCGCTAGGGCAGGGGGCGCCTCAATGGCACGCTCCCACGGCCGGGGCAAGGCGGGGGGCGGCGAAGCGGATCGCAAGGCGACGGCCGTCGGCTAACCTGGATTTCTCATACTGGAAGCGGTCGGCGACCCGAAGGGCGTGGGTGACGACCCCTTCCAGTATGAGAAATCCAGGCTAGGATGGCCGCGGGACGCGACGGTCCGGCCTCCGAAGGGAAAGCGGCGAGGATGAGCGAGAGCCCTGAGAAGGATCGCCTGGTGCTGGTCACCGGCGCCGGCGGCTTCATCGGCGGCCACCTGGTCGCCGCGCTGCTGCGCGACGGCCACGTCGCCGTGCGCGCCGTCGACATCAAGCCCCTCGACCAGTGGTACCAGCGCTTCTCGGAGGCCGACAACCGGGTGCTCGACCTGCGCGAGCTCGGTCCCTGCCGCGAGGCCGCGAAGGGCGCCGCGACGATCTACAACCTGGCGGCCGACATGGGCGGCATGGGCTTCATCGAGACCCACAAGGCCGAGTGCATGCTGTCGGTGCTGATCAACACGCACATGCTGACGGCCGCGCGCGACCTCGGCTGCGAGCGCTTCTTCTTCGCCTCCTCGGCCTGCGTCTACGCGGCCGACAAGCAGACCGAGGCCGCGGTCACCGCGCTCAAGGAGGCAGATGCCTACCCGGCGATGCCGGAGGACGGCTACGGCTGGGAGAAGCTGTTCAGCGAGCGCATGTGCCGGCACTTTCTCGAGGACTACGGCCTGACCACCCGCGTTGCGCGCTACCACAACGTCTACGGCCCCTGGGGCACCTGGGACGGCGGCCGCGAGAAGGCGCCGGCGGCGATCTGCCGCAAGGTCATCGAGGCCAAGCTGAGCGGCCGCCACGAGATCGAGATCTGGGGCGACGGAGAGCAGACCCGCAGCTTTCTCTACATCGACGACTGCATCGAGGGCACCCGCGTCCTCTTCGCCAGCGACGTCGCCGAGCCGCTGAACATCGGCTCCGACCAGCTGGTGTCGATCAACGAGCTGGTCTCGATCGTCGAGGCGATCGCCGGCGTCCGCCTGAAGCGCAACTACGATCTCGAGGCGCCCAAGGGCGTGCGCGGACGCAACTCCGACAACACCCTCGTCAAGCGGAAGCTCGGCTGGGCGCCTTCGATTCGCCTCGAGCAGGGCATGGAGCTGACCTACCGTTGGATCTACGATCGGATGCTGGCGCGCCGCAACAGCGCGGCCGAGTAGCCGGCGATCGCCGGAGGATCTTCGCGTTGGATCTGAGCAAGGTACCCGTCGGGACCAATCCGCCCTTCGAGGTCAATGTCGTGATCGAGGTCCCGGTTGGCGGCGCGCCGGTCAAGTACGAGCTGGACAAGGAGTCCGGCGCGATCTTCGTCGACCGCTTCCTGCACACGGCGATGTTCTACCCCTGCAACTACGGCTTCGTGCCGCACACCCTGTCCGACGACGGCGACCCCGTGGACGTGCTGGTCGCCGGGCCGCAGCCGGTGGTGCCCGGCGCGGTCGTGCGGGCGCGGCCGATCGGCGTGCTGATCATGTCGGACGAGAAGGGCGAGGACGAGAAGGTGCTGTCGGTGCCGGCCGACGCCCTGCACCCCTACTACAGCGAGATCCACTCCTGGCGTGACCTGCCGCGCATCCTGATCGACCAGATCGCCCACTTCTTCCAGCACTACAAGGACCTGGAGAAGGACAAGTGGGTCGAGATCAAGCACTGGGGCGAGCCCGGGGAGGCCCACAAGATGATCGAGCAGGCGATCCGGCGCCACGACGCCAAGGTCAGTTGAGGCTGCCGCTCATGCGGTGGGCGCGGCGCGTGCCAGTCGTCGCAGCGGCGGCGCCAGCTGCGTCGCCAGGAACAGCAGCAGGGCGGCGACGACGATCGAGGGGCCGGTCGGCGTGTCGGCGAGCCAGGAGCCGCCGATCCCGCCCGCGACGGCGAGGCAGCCGACCCCGGCGGCGATCAGCGCCATTGCCAGTGGCGAGCGCGCCAGCGGCCGCGCCGCCGCCGCCGGCACGATCAGAAGCGAGGTGATCAGCAGGATGCCGACGACCTTCATGGCCAATGCGACCGTGAGGGCGAGCAGGGCGGTCAGGGCGAAGCGCAGGGCGAGCACCGGCAGGCCCTCGGCCTGGGCCATCTCCTCCTGCAGGGTGGCGAGCAGGAGCGGGCGCCAGAGCGCCGCCAGCGTGGCCAGCAGCACCGCTCCGCCGCCCCAGATCCACACCAGGTCCGCGGCGCGCACCGCCAGCACGTCGCCGAACAGGTAGCCCATCAGGTCGACGCGCAGGCTCTCGGCGAAGGACAGCACGACCAGGCCGATGGCCAGGCCGGAATGGGCGAGCAAGCCGAGCAGGGTGTCGGTCGCCAGCTGGCGCTGCTGCTGCAGCCCGACCAGCAGCACGGCGAAGGCGAGGCCCGCCAGCACGATGGCCAGGGTGGTATCGAGGTCGAGCAGGACGCCGATGGCGATACCGAGCAGCGCCGAGTGCGCCAGACTGTCGCCGAGGTAGGCCATGCGCCGCCAGACCACGAAGCAGCCGAGCGGCCCGGCGACCAGCGCGACGCCGACGCCCGCCAGCAGCGCGCGCACGAGGAAGTCGTCGAGCAAGGCGGTCTATCCCCCGGTGCCGGTCGCCTGGGGCTCGGCGCCGCCGCCCAGGTCATGGTGATGGTCGTGACGGTGGTGGTAGATGCCCAGCGCCGACGCCGAGCCGCCGAACAGCGCGGCGAAGGCCGGGTCGAGGCCGACCGCCTCGGGACTGCCGGTGCAGCAGACGTGGCCGTTGAGGCAGACGACTCGGTCGGCGCCGGCCATCACGACGTGCAGGTCGTGGGACACCAGCAGCACGCCGCAGCGGCGCCGGTTGCGCACCGCCCCGATCAGCTCGAAGAGCTCCGCCTGCCCGGCGACGTCGACCGAGCTCGCCGGCTCGTCGAGCACCAGAAGGTCGCTGCCGCGCAGGATCGCCCGGGCCAGCATGACCCGCTGCAGCTCGCCGCCGGAGAGCGCGTGGACCTGGGCGTCCCAGAGCTGCGGCACGCCGACCTCGGCGAGCGATCGCCGCCGCTCGGCCTCGGGCCGGCGTCGCGGCAGCGACAGGAAGCCGGCGACGGTGAGCGGTAGGGTCGGATCGACCGAGAGCCGCTGCGGCACGTAGCCGACCTTGAGGTCCGGCGGGCGGACGACGCGGCCGCGCTCCGGGCGCTGCAGGCCCAGCAGCACCTTGACCAGGGTCGACTTGCCGGCGCCGTTCGGGCCGATCAGGCTGACGATCTCGCCGCGGCGCAGGGTGAAGTCGACGTCCTGCAGCACGCTGCGCCCGCCGAAGCTGACGCCGATGCCGACCGCCTGGGCCAGGATCTCGCTCACCGGGCGGCCTCCCGGCAGCCCTGGCAGAGGCCGAGCAGCTCGACGGTGCGCTGCTCGATGGCGAAGCCGAGCCGCTGCGCCTCGCGGTCGATCGCCTTGTCGATGGTGCCGGCGTCGAGCTCTGCGGCGGTGCGGCAGGAGCGGCAGATGAAGAACTGGCCGCTGTGCCGCGCCTCCGGGACCGGGCAGCCGATGAAGGCGTTCAGGCTCTCGATCCGGTGGATCAGGCCCTGCGCCTGGAGGAAGTCGAGGGCGCGGTAGACCGTCGGCGGCGCGACCCGGCCGCGCTCGCGGCCGAGCTCCTCCAAGAGGTCGTAGGCGCCCTGGGGCGCGTGGCGCGACCAGACCAGCTCCAGCACCTGCCGACGTAGCGCGGTCAGGCGCTCGCCGCGTGCGGCGCAGAGCCGCTCGGCACGGTCGAGCGCCTCGGCCACGCAGGCGGCGTGGTCGTGGGCGGCAGGGGGCAAGGCAGGGTTCCGGTCGGGCATGGGAGAATTGTAGCTTGACGTGTGCATGTTATAAAATAACATTCATGCAGACGCCGACAAGGAGCCATTCGATGACCTTCCTGCGCTGCGCCGCGACGGCGGCTTTCCTCCTGTCCTGCGGCTCTTCGGCGGCCGCCGAGGCGCCGCGGGTGGTCGCCACCATCGGGCCGTTGCAGAGCCTGACCGCCGCGGTGATGGCGGGCGTCGGCAGCCCGGCCCTGCTGGTCCCCGGCGGCGCCTCGCCCCACGCCTACAGCCTCAGGCCGTCCGAGGCGGCGGCGCTGCAGGCGGCGGATCTCGTCGTCTGGATCGGCCCGGCGCTGGAGCGCTTCCTGGAGGAGGGCCTGGACTCCCTGGCGCCCCGGGCCCGCCGGATCGAGGTGCTGGAGCTGGCCGGGCTGACGCTGCTCGAGCCCCGCGAGGGCGGCAACTGGGACAGCCATGCGCACGACCTCGCGGGGGAGCACAGCCACGACGAGGAGCATGACCACGATGACCACGATGAAGCGGCGGACGGTCATGAAGGCCACGGCGAGGACGACCATCGTTACGGTGCCGTCGACGCCCACGTCTGGCTCGATCCCCGCAATGCCCAGACCATCGTGCAGGCAATCGCCGGCACCCTGACCGAGCTCGACCCGGAGCACGCCGCGGTCTATCGGGACAACGCGGCAGGTACCGTCGAGCGCATCGAGGGGTTGCGCGGCGAGCTGGCGGCGCAGCTCGCGCCGGTCGCCGGCCGGCCCTTCGTCGTGTTCCACGACGCCTACGGCTACTTCGAGCGGGCCTTCAGCCTGAACGCAGTCGGCTCGGTCACGGTCAGCCCCGAGCAGCAGCCTTCGGCGCGACGCATCGCCGAGCTGCGGACGCGGATCCGGGAGCTCGGGGCGGCCTGCCTGTTCCGCGAGCCGCAGTTCGCGCCGCGCCTGGTCGAGACCCTGAGCGAAGGCGGCGGGCTGCGCATCGGGGTGCTCGATCCCCTGGGCGCCGATCTCGCGCCGGGCCCCGAGGCTTATCCGAGGCTGCTGCGCAATCTCGCCGACAGCCTGTCCGACTGCCTGGCCGGAGGCGGCTGAGGGCTCGTCCTCGCGCCTCCTCCTCGGGCCCGCCCTTGACCGCCGCGCCCCGCGACCGGATATGAGGAGGCCGGACAGCCCGGCGACAGACCAGGAGCAGGCAGCATGGCGATCTTGCGTCACCTCATCGGCCGCGCCGTCCAGCACGTCGCCAGCGACCCGCGCGCGCGGGCCAAGGCCGAGGGCTTCCTGCGCGACGAGGTCGCGCCGCGCGCCCGCGAGGCGGCGCGCCAGGGACGCGACGCGGCCGAGGTCGTGCGCGATGACTGGCGCGACAGCGCGCAGGACGCGGAGGGCTCGGCGGCCCGCCGGGCCGGGCGCTTCCTCGGCAGGCTGCACAACCGGCTCAACGAGGAGCCGCGGGAGTAGCCGGAACGCAGAACGGGGCGACCCGCAGGCCGCCCCGTCTCCGTCTTGCGTGGCGTCTGGCCAGGAGCCGGGCGGCTCAGGAGCCGATGACGCCGCCGTCTTCCTTGGTGATGACGACGACCGACGGCCTCGGCGGCATGTCGTCCCGGAAGTCGGGCCAGCGGGTCGCGGGGTCCTCGAAGGTCGAGTCCCGCTCGAAGCCCGGATAGTCCTTGGTGCCGTCGGTCGCGACGTGCTGCACGGCGACGAACAGATTGCGGTCGTCGGCGGTGAAGCAGGGGCCGCACATCTCGGCGCCGATCGGCACCCGGTAGAACATCCGGCCCGTCCCGCGGAGCGCGCCCTCGGTCTCCAGCGCCCAGACGCCGTCGGCCGTGCCGGACTTCGACCAGGCCGAGCCCTGGTCGGTGGTGATCCAGAGCCGCCCCCGGTTGTCGACGGCGCAGTTGTCGGGCGAGGCGAACCAGCCGTTCTCGCTGGTCGCCGGGTTCCAGGCGGCGCCGACCTCGGCCACGGCGGGGTCGCCGCACTTGACCAGGATCTCCCAGGCGAAGCGGGTGGCGGTGAAGTCGCTGCCTGCCTCGGCGATCTCGATGATGTGGCCGAAGGCGCTTTCGGCCCGCGGGTTGGCGGCGTCGACCTGGTCCGCGGCCCGCTTGGTGTTGTTGGTCAGCATCACGTAGACCTTGCCGGTCTTCGGATTCGGCTCGACGTCTTCCGGCCGGTCCATCCGGGTCGCACCCAGCAGGTCGCCGGCGAGGCGCGCGTCGATCACAACGTCGGCCTGGCTGTGGAAGCCGTTCTCCGGGGTCAGCGGGCCCTCGCCGAAGACCAGCGGCAGCCACTCGCCGCCGCCGTCCTCGTCGAAGCGCGCGACGAAGAGCGTGCCCTCGTCGAGTAGGTCCCTGTTGGCCGCACGGTCGCTCGGGTCGAAGCTTCCGGCGGTGACGAACTTGTAGACGTAGTCGAAGCGCTCGTCGTCGCCCATGTAGATCACGACCTGACCGCCGGGGGCGACCACCGTCTCGCCGCCCTCGTGCTTGAAGCGACCGAGCGCGGTCCGCTTCTTCGGTCTCGAGGTCGGGTCGAGCGGGTCGATCTCGACGATCCAGCCGAAGCGGTTGACCTCGTTCGCCTCCTTGGAGACGTCGAAGCGGTCGTGGAACTTGCCCCAGGCGTACCAGCCGCCCGGCGCGCCGTAGCGCTTCAGCTTGGCCTCCTCGGGGTGGCCGGCGGCCTCGCCCCAGAAGTAGCCGTTGAAGTTCTCCTCGGCGGTCAGGTAGGTGCCCCAGGGCGTGATCCCGCCGGCGCAGTTGTTGAGCGTGCCGATGACCAGCTTGCCGCTCGGGTCGGCCGAGGTCTTGAGCCGGTCGTGCCCGGCCGCCGGGCCGGCGACCGCGATCTCGGTCGTGCCGCCGGTGATGCGCCGGTTGTAGCTGCTGTCGGGGACCAGCGCCCAGGCGCCGTCCTGCCTGCGGATCTCGACGATGGAGGCGCCGTGGGCGGCCAGCTCGATGTCGACCAGTTCGCGCGTCATGCCGGCGAAGTCGGCCTTGTCCTGGCGACCGAGGCCCGGGAACATGACCTCCTCGCTGGTGTACTCGTGGTTGACGCAGAGCAGGCCGTGGTCGCTGCTGTCCGAACCGGCGGGCAGCGGCACGAAGCCGAGGAAGTCGTTGTTGTAGCCGAACTGCTGGGCCTGGGCGGCGGCGGTCTGGTTCAGCGGGTCGAAGGCGGGGGCGCCCTCGACCACCGGGTCGCCCCAGCGGATCAGGACATCGGCCCGGTAGCCCGGGGCGACGTGGTGGGTCTCGTCGACGCCGTGCTCGATCTCGGTGAAGCCGAAGGAGCCGCCGGCGGCCAGCGCCTGGCGGAAGGTCGGGGCGAGGCCGGCGCCGCCGGCAAGGGCCGAGACGGCGGCGACGCCGAGCATCCCGCGCAGCACGTCGCGCCGGCCGAAGCGGGCGTTGACGACGTCGCCGATGGTCGGATTGGCGCTGGCATTGCTGCCGACGTCCTCGGAAGCCTCATAGGCCTCGGCGCGGCAGGAGTACTCGGCCGCTTCGGCGCCCGGACGGATAGGGTCCATGTCTGTCGATCTCCTTGGAAGCAGCGGGGGATTCGTCGCGGGCCGCCGTACCGTAGCCGGAGCGCTCGGCCCGCCGCGCCTCTGTCGAGCGCGTCGGGGCCACAGGTAGCGGACTTTCTTGACGCCGGGGTTACGCCGCCGTGAACTTAAGCGGACAGCGGCACCCCTCGTGGCGCCGCACAGGGGGCGGCAGCAGAGGTCCTGCGTCAGGTCGCGTCGAGATCCCCTGCCCCAGGCGCCTGCACTGGCCGAGGCGCCTGCTTGATCGCCTCGAAGGCCGCCAGGGCCTTCTCGCGCGCCCGGCGGTGGTCGACCAGCGGCTCGGGATAGTCGGTGCCGAGGCGCAGCCCCGCCGGCCGCAGCACCGACTCCGGCGCCTCCCAGGGCTTGTGCAGGTAGCGGTCCGGCAGCCGGGCGAGCTCGGGGACCCAGCGGCGCACGTAGTCGCCGCGGGGATCGAACTTCTCGCCCTGCAGGACGGGATTGAAGATGCGGAAGAAGGGTGCCGCGTCGGCGCCGCAGCCGGCGACCCACTGCCAGCTCGCGGCGTTGTTGGCGAGGTCGGCGTCGACCAGCGTGTCCCGGAACCAGGCCTCGCCGCGCTGCCAGGGGATCAGCAGGTCCTTGACCAGGAAGGAGGCCACGATCATGCGCAGGCGGTTGTGCAGCCAGCCGCTGTGCCAGAGCTGGCGCATGCCGGCGTCGACGATCGGGTAGCCGGTCAGCCCGCGGCACCAGGCGCGGAAGAGGCCTTCGTCGTCCGACCAGGGGAAGGCCTCGAACTGCGCGCGCAAGGGCGCCTCGGGCAGGGTGGGATGGTGGTAGAGCAGGTGGTGGGAGAACTCGCGCCAGCCCAGCTCGGCCAGGAACTTCCAGGCGGAGCTGCCGGCCGCGCGGGGCCGGCCGTCCTGGCGCTCCAGGAAGGCCTGGACGGCGGCCCAGACCTGGCGCGGCCCGATCTCCCCGAAGTGCAGGTGCGGCGACAGCCGGGAGGTCGAGTCGAGGTCGGGGCGATCGCGCTCGCTGGCGTAGTCCTCGAGGCCGTGCTCCAGGAAGGCGTCGAGCCGGCCTTGCGCCGAGGCCTCGCCCGGGGTCCAGGTCTCGCGCAGGCCGCCGGCCCAGTCGGGCCGCCTCGGCAGCAGGCCCCAATCGTCCAGCAAGTCGCCCGCGACGCCCGCGACGCTGGTCATGGGGCCAGGCGCCGGCCAGGGATCCGCGACCGGCCGCTGCTGCAGGGCGCGCCAGAAGGCCGAGTAGACGCCGAAGGGGCCGCCCGCTTTGGTCTTCACGGTCCAGGGCTCGTGCAGCAGCGCCGCGTTGAAGCTCTCGACCTCCAGGCCGTCGCCGGCCAGTTCCCGCTTGAGCGCCCGGTCGCGGGCGATGCGCCAGGGTTCGTAGCAGCGGTTCCAGTAGACGGCGCCGGCGCCGGTCGAGCGCGCCACCTCGGGCAGGATCTCGGCGGCCCGGCCGCGGCGCAGGACCAGGGACAGGCCGCGCTGCCTAAGGCTCCCGGCCAACGCCGCCAGCGAATGGTGCAGCCACCAGCGCCGGGCGCCGCCGAAGCCCCGGTCGCCGGCTTCGGCGTCGTCGAGCACGAACAGCGGCACCACTGGAGCCCCGCGTCCGGCGGCCGCCTGCAGCGCCGGGTTGTCGCAGACCCGCAGATCCAGGCGGAACCAGACGAGGGTCGGAGAATGGGTCACCGAGGGATTCCGGAGAAGGTTTCGCGCTAGGCACACACAGGGTGCGCCGCCTGCAATATACGCTTGTCCGAGGGCGCTGGATCACTCACGAGACGCCCAATTAATCGTGATTTTTCAATTGCTTGATGGTGGCCGAGCCGACGCTAGCTTCGGTCGAGGCCGCGGCGCCTCTGCCCGGTCGACCGTCATCACCCTCAAGGAAGGATTAATCGTCATGCGCATCCTGCACAGCCTCGCCGCGGCCGCCGTCGCCCTGCCGCTCGCCCTCTCGGCCGGCGCCGCCAAGGCCGCCGACATCGTCGACACCGCCATCTCGGCCGGCCAGTTCGAGACCCTGGTCGCCGCGGTCAAGGCCGCCGGCCTGGTCGATACCCTGAAGGGCGAGGGCCCCTTCACCGTCTTCGCGCCGACCGACGAGGCCTTCGCGAAGCTGCCCGCCGGCACGGTCGAGGACCTGCTGAAGCCCGAGAACAAGGACAAGCTGGTCGCCGTGCTGACCTACCACGTCATCCCCGGCCGGGTGACCGCCGGCGACATCGCCGGCACCCAGTCGCTGGTCGAGACGGTCCAGGGCTCGACCATCGAGATCGACGCCACGGGCGACGGCGTCATGGTCGACGAGGCGAGCGTCGTGCAGGCCGACGTCATGGCCGACAACGGCGTCATTCACGTCATCGACCAGGTGGTCATGCCGTAGCGGCGGACACAGTCCCGAGCGCAGGCCAGGGGCCGGTCCTTCGGGGCCGGCCCCTTTCCTCGTCTCAGGCGATCGGCTGCAGGGCCTCGGCCGGAAAGCGGTAGACCGCGCGGCTGCCCAGCAGGGCGACCTCGAAGCCCTCGGGGAACAGGCGGCGGATCGCCGGGCTCAGCACGTCGAGCCCGCCGGCGAAGGCGCCGAAGGCGGGCAGGATCAGGCGCCGCCCGTCGCCGACGAAGCAGCGCGCCCAGACGTCGCGCGCGCGCAGCCTGACCCGAGCCTTGGGGTGGAAGTGGCCGGAAAGCTCGCCGGCTGCCTCGGCCTCCAGCGCCTCGTGGCGGAACACCAGGCCGCCGAGAGCCAGCTCGGCTTCGACGCGCCCGCCGAGCCCGGCCGGCGGCGCCGGGTCGTGGTTGCCGGCGATCCAGACCCAGTCGGTCGCCGCCGCCAGCTCCGCGATCAGCGCCCGCGCCTCCGGCGCCAGCCGTCCGGCGGCGGCGCGGTCGTGGAAGGAATCGCCGAGGCAGACCAGCCGCTTCGGGCGCCGTAGCCGGACCGCGGCGGCGAGGCGTTGCAGGGTCGCCGCCGTGTCGTAGGGCGGCAGCAGCTGGCCGCGGCCGGCAAAGGCGGTCGCCTTCTCCAGGTGCAGGTCGGCCACGACCAGGGTCTCGCACTCGGGCCACCAGAGCGCGCCCGAGGGCTCCGGCACCAGGGTCGCGCCGGCCACCGTCAGCAGGGTCTCGCCCGGGAGGGGTGAAACGAGAACGGAGGACATGGCCGCATCCTACGCGGATGGCCGGCCTGGGCAAGCGATGACGCAACCGCGCGAAACCAGGAATCCCCGGAGAGGCGGCCGGACCTCGCATCCAAGCAAGGTCGCGTCGGCCGTGACGTCCCTATGGATTCCCGCCTTCGCGGGAATGACGGGGAGGGGGCGGAGGGTCACGGGAATCGGCCGTCGCCTCGGCGATCAGCGCCTCGGCGGCCTCCTCGAGCAGCGCGTCGATCGCACCGCCGTAGACCTGCTCGCGGCCGATCTCGAGCAGCACCGGCACGGCCAGCGGCGAGACGCGGTCGAGCCGCTTGTGGAGGATCCTGCCCTGAACCCGCGCCAGCATGGCGGCGAGGCGGCCGATGTCGGTCAGGCCGCCGGCGGCGTCGGCGCGGGTCGCGCGCAGCAGCAGGTGGTCGGGCTGGTGCTTCCTCAGCACGTCGTAGATCAGGTCGGCCGAGAAGGTGACCTGGCGCCCGGACTTCTCGGCGCCCGGCAGGCGCCGCTCGATCAGGCCGGCGATGACGGCGACGTTGCGGAAGGTGCGCTTGAGCAGCGAGGACTCCGCCATCCACTCCTCCAGGTCGTCGCCGAGCATGTCCTGGTCGAACAGGCCGGCGATGTCCTCGGCCGGATGCACGGACCAGACGGCGATGACGTAGTCAGTGGCGACGAAGCCGAGCGGCCCGAGGCCGGCGCGCTCCATGCGCCGGGTCAGCAGCATGCCGAGGGTCTGGTGGGCGTTGCGGCCCTCGAAGCTGTAGGCGACCAGGAAGGCCTTGCCGCCGCGCGGGAAGGTCTCGACCAGCAGGCCGTCGGGCGGCGGCAGCAGCGAGCGCCGGCGCTGCAGGCGCAGCCATTCCGCGACGTCTCCCGTCTCCTCCTCCTCGCCCCGGTCCTCCGGCCGCGCCAGCAGTCCGCGCACCCGCTCGGCCAGGTGCGTCGTCAGCGGCAGGCGGCCGCCCATGTAGGCCGGGATCTTGGGCTCGCCGCCGGCGCCGGCGCGCGAGACGAGGACGTCGGTCTCGCGCAGCGCCTCGTAGCGCAGCAGCTGGCCGGCGAAGAGGAAGCTGTCGCCCGGCACCATGGTCTGCACGAAGTACTCCTCGACCTCGCCGAGACGCCGGCCGCCGGCGAGGCGCACCTTGAGGGTCGGCGCCTCGACGATGACGCCGAGGTTCATGCGGTAGCGCTTGACGTGCTGCGGCCCGGCGACCCGCCAGCGGCCCTCGCGGTCCCGCACCAGCCGGCGGAAGCGCTCGTAGCTCTTGAGCGCGTAGCCGCCGGTCGCGACGAAGGCCAGGGCGTCGTCGAAGTCGCGGCGCGACAGGCCGGCGTAGGGCTCGGTCGCGCTGACCTGGGCGAACAGCGCCTCGGCCTCGAAGGGGCCGGCGCAGGCGGTGCCGAGAATGTGCTGGGCGAGCACGTCGAGGCCGCCGGGGCGCGGCGCCTCGCCGTCCAGGGTCATGGCGGCGACGCCGTCGCGCGCCGCCCGGCACTCCAGCACCTCGAAGCGGTTGGCCGGCACCAGCAGGCAGCGGCTCGGCGCGTCGAGCCGGTGGTTGGCGCGCCCGAGCCGCTGCAGCAGGCGCGAGACGCCCTTGGGCGCGCCGATCTGGACGACCAGGTCGACGCCGCCCCAGTCGATGCCGAGGTCGAGGGAGGAGGTCGCGACCACGGCGCGCAGGCTGCCCTTGGCCATCGCGGCCTCGACCCGGCGGCGCTGCTCGACCGCCAGGCTGCCGTGGTGCAGCCCGATCGGCAGGGCCGCCTCGTTGAGCCGCCAGAGCTCCTGGAAGACCAGCTCGGCCTGGGCCCTTGTGTTGACGAAGACCAGGGTGACGCCGGCGGCGCGGATCCGCTCGTAGACCTCGGGCAGGGCGTGCAGGGCCATGTGGCCGGCCCAGGGCAGGCGCGCCCGCGACGCCAGGATCTCGATCTCCGGCCGGGCGCCGCCGCGGCCGACGATCAGGCTGACCGGCGCCCCCTCGGCGCGCCCCGTCGGCGACAGCCAGGCGACCAGGCGCGCCGGGTCCTGCACCGTCGCCGAGAGCCCGACCCGGCGCGCCGCCGGCGCCTGGGCGGCAAGGCGCGCCAAGCCGGTGAGGCGCGAGAGCCCGAGCGCCAGCAGGTCGCCGCGCTTGCTGCCGGCCAGCGCGTGCAGCTCGTCGACGACGATGCAGCGCAGGCCGGCGAAGATCTGCGGCGCGTCGTGGTAGCTCAGCAGCAGCGCCAGGGACTCCGGCGTCGTCAGCAGGATCTGCGGCGGCTTCTTGCGCTGGCGCGTGCGCTTGGCCTGGGGCGTGTCGCCGGTGCGGGTCTCGGCGGCGACCTCGAGGCCGAGCTCGCGGATCGGCGCCGTCAGGTTGCGCTCGATGTCGACGGCCAGGGCCTTGAGCGGCGAGACGTAGAGGGTGTGCAGGCCCTCGGCCGGCGCCTCGGCCAGCTCGATCAGGCTCGGCAGGAAGCCGGCCAGGGTCTTGCCGCCGCCGGTCGGCGCGATCAGCAGGGCCGAGCGGCCGGCGCGCGCCGCGGCCAGCATCTCCAGCTGGTGGCGGTGCGGCTGCCAGCCGCGCGCCTCGAACCAGGCCGCGAAGGCCGCCGGCAGGGCCGGCAGGCCGCTCGGCTCAGGCACTCTCGGAGGCGCCACTCTCGGGTGCGCCAGTCTCGGGTGCACGGGGGCGGGCCAGCGCGGCCGCGATGCGGCCGGCGAGCCGGGCGTTCTCGATCAGCAGGGCGCGGTTGGCGGCCAGGGTGGCGCCGCCCGAGAGGACGTGCAGGCGCGACAGCAGAAAGGGCGTGACCGCCTTGCCGGCGACGCCCTGGTCGGCCGCCTCCTGCTCGGCCTCGGCCAGCCAGCCGGCGAAGCGGGCGGGATCGAGCGCGGCGGCCGCGGGCGGCGGGTTGGCGACGAGCGCGCCGCCGCCGAGGCCGAGACTCCACTGCGCCGCCAGGATCGCCGCCGCCTCTTCGGGGCTGTCGGCGCGCGCCGGCACCGGGTGCTCCGACTCCCGGAGATAAAAGGCCGGCAGGCGGGCGCAGCCGTAGCCGACCAGCGGCACGCCGAGCGTCTCCAGCAGCTCCAGGGTCCGGGGCAGGTCGAGGATCGACTTGGCGCCGCTGCAGACGACCGCGACCGGCGTGCGCGCCAGCTCGGCGAGGTCGGCCGAGATGTCGAAGCTGCTCTCGGCGCCGCGGTGGACCCCGCCGAGGCCGCCGGTCGCCATCGTCGCGATGCCGGCCAGCGCCGCCGCCGCCATGGTGCCGGCGACCGTGGTCGCGCCGAGGGCGCGGCTCGCCAGCACGGCGCCGAAGTCGCGCCGGCTGACCTTCATCACCGGGACGCCGCCGCGCGCCAGGCGCTGCAGGGTGTCGGGGTCGAGGCCGATGCGCAGCCGGCCGTCGGCCAGCGCCACGGTCGCCGGCACCGCGCCGGCCTCGCGCACCGCCGCCTCGATCGCCTCGGCGGCGTGCAGGTTGTCCGGCCAGGGCAGGCCGTGGGCGATGACGGTCGATTCCAGCGCGACCACCGCCCGGCCCTCGGCCCGGGCGGTCGCGACCTCCTCGGCCGTGTCGATAGGGGCGTCGATGGGAGCCTGGGTCATGGCCCCTGAGGTAGCATGGCAGGGCCGCGGCGAAAATCACCCGGGCGTCGCCGCCACGGCGCTTCGTGGTTCGACAAGCTCACCATGAAGCGACGGGGAGGCCGGGGCGGCGTCCGGAGGGAGGCGGCCTCGGGCGTGGCGCCCGCTCGCCCGGGCGCGCTCCCTAGGCCCGGTCGCGCTTCACCCTGAGCTTGTCGAAGGGCGAACCACGAAGCGCGAGGAAGCGCCGCCGGAGGCCTCCCTTCTCCCGTCATCCCGGGCGGTAGGCGAGCCCGAAAGCCTTGGCTTTCGGTCTTGCGAGCCTTGCGACCCGGGATCCAGGGGCACGGGCGGCTGGGCCCCTGGATCCCGGATAGCTCGCTTTGCCGGGCAAAGCGGCTTCCGGGATGACGGGGAAGCGGAGGTGCGCCGGTGTCGCCGCCACGGCGCTTCGTGGTTCGACAGGCTCACCATGAAGCGACGGGGAGGCCGGGGCGGCGTCAGGTGCGGTCACCCGGTCGCGCTTCCTACGCCCGGTCGCGCTTCCTACGCCCGGTCGCGCTTCTTACGTTCGGGTCGTGCTTCATGGTGAGCCTGTCGAACCATGCAAGCGCGAGGGAGCGCCGGCGCCGGCCCCCTACCCCTTGCGGTCGGCGAAGCCGAAGGTCGAGTGGACCTCGCGCTCGATTTCCTGGAGGCGCTGCTTCAGGGCGTTGGGCTCGTAGCGGCGCTTCTCGGTGGCGCCCCAGACCGGGCGCGGCCAGGCGGCGTCCTTCTCGAAGCGGGCGATGATGTGGACGTGGAGCTGGGGCACCAGGTTGCCGAGCGCGGCGACGTTGACCTTGATCGGCCGGTAGAGCCGCTTCAGCGCCATCGAGCACTCGCGGATCTCGTCGCAGACGCGGTAGCTGTCCATGGGATCGAGGTCGTCCCAGTCGACCTTGTGCGGGCGCATCGGCACCAGCACCAGCCAGGGCCAGGCGGCCTCGTCCATCAGCAGCAGGCGCGACATGCGCAGCCGGCCGATGTCGTGGCAGTCCTTCAGGAGGGCGGGGTGGATCTCGACGTCGGGTTGCATGGGCGAATCCTGCGCCTGCGAGCCTTTACGGAAGCTTAGCGCACTTGGCGCGGCGCGCCACCCCGGCCATATCGGTCTGGCCATGAAGACTCCCGACCCCCGGCGTCCCGAGAGCTGGGTCTGCGTCAGGCCCCAGGGCCTCTACGTCGCGCCCGGCGACTTCTACGTCGACCCCGCCCGCCCGGTCGAGCGCGCGGTCGTCACCCACGGCCACGCCGACCACGCCCGGCCCGGCCACGCACGGGTGCTGGCGACGAAGGAGACGCTGGCGATCATGGCCGCGCGCTACCCCGGCGACCCCGCGACGGGCCGCCAGGCCCTGGCCTACGGCGAGGCGGTGCGGCTCGGCGAGGTGACGCTGCGCCTGGTGCCGGCCGGCCACGTGCTCGGCTCGGCCCAGGCGGTGCTGGAGTGGCGCGGCTGCCGGGTCGTCGTCTCGGGCGACTACAAGCGCCGGCGCGACCCGACCTGCGCGCCCTTCGAGGTCGTGCCCTGCGACGTCTTCGTCACCGAGGCGACCTTCGGCCTGCCGGTCTTCCGCCACCCGGAGGCCGCCGGCGAGATCGCCAAGCTGCTGCATTCCCTGGAGGTCTTTCCCGAGCGCACGCACCTGGTCGGGGTCTACGCCCTGGGCAAGGCGCAGCGCGTGATCTGCCTGCTGCGCGAGGCCGGCTGGGAGCGGCCGCTCTACATCCACGGCGCCCTGCAGGCGCTCTGCGACCTCTATGAGGCCCAGGGCGTGCCGCTCGGGCCGCTGGCGCCGGCGACCGCGGCGGCCAAGGGCGAGCTCGCAGGCGCCATCGTCCTGGCGCCGCCCTCGGCGATCGCCGACCGCTGGGCGCGCCGCCTGTCCGACCCCGTCACCGCCATGGCCTCGGGCTGGATGCGCGTGCGCCAGCGGGCGCGCCAGCGCGGCGTCGAGCTGCCGCTGATCGTCAGCGACCACGCCGACTGGGACGAGCTGAACGCGACCCTCGACGAGGTCGCCGCCCCCGAGGTCTGGGTCACCCACGGCAACGAGGAGGCGCTGGTCCACCACGCCTGCGCCCGCGGCTTCCGCGCCCGCGCGCTCTCGGTCGTCGGCTTCGGCGAGGAGGACGACACGCCCGGTGAGACGCCGCCGGAGACGCCGCCGGAAGAGGCCCCGGCCGAGGCCACGCGCGGGGAGGGCGCCGGGTGAGGCTCTTCGCCGCGCTGCTCGACCGGCTGGTCTACACGCCCCAGCGCAACGGCAAGCTGCGGCTGATGGTCGACTACTTCCGCCACGCCCCCGACCCCGACCGCGGCTGGGCCCTGGCCGCGCTCAGCGAGGGCCTGGCCTTTCGCGGCGCCAAGCCGGCGCTGATCCGCGCCCTGGTCGAGGCGCGCACGGACCCCGTGCTGTTCCGCTGGTCCTACGACTACGTCGGCGACTTGGCCGAGACGGTGGCGCTGATCTGGCCCGAGCGGCCGGGCGCCAACCGCGAGCCGAGCCTGCACGAGGTCGTCGAGGCGCTGCGCGGCGCCGGGCGCAGCGAGGTGCCGGGCCTGCTCGAGCGCTGGCTCGACGCCCTGGAGCCGACCGAGCGCTGGGCGCTGCTCAAGCTGATCACCGGCGGCCTGCGCGTCGGCGTCTCGGCGCGCCTCGCCAAGACCGCGCTGGCCGAGCTCGGCGGCCAGGAGGTCGCCGAGATCGAGGAGATCTGGCACGGCCTGGAGCCGCCCTACGGCGCGCTCTTCGCCTGGCTCGAGGGCCGCGGCGACAAGCCCGAGCCGGGCGAGGCCGCGGCCTTCCGGCCGCTGATGCTGGCGACGCCCCTGGAGAAGCAGGAGGTCGAGGCGCTGCCCTTCGCCGACTACCTCGCCGAATGGAAGTGGGACGGCATCCGCGTCCAGCTGGTCGCGCGCGGCGGCGAGCGGCGGATCTTCAGCCGCACCGGCGACGACATCGGCGGCGCCTTCCCCGACATCCTGGAGGCGCTCGACTTCGAGGCGACCCTGGACGGCGAGCTGCTGGTGGTGCGCCCCGGCCCAAATGGTGGGCCGGACGGAAGCCCCGAGGAGGTCGCGCCCTTCAACGACCTGCAGCAGCGCCTCAACCGCAAGACCGTCTCGGCCAAGCTGCTGCAGGCGCACCCCGCCCACGTCCGCCTCTACGACATCCTCTTCGAGGGCGCGGAGGACCTGCGCGCCCTGCCGCTGCTGCCGCGCCGCGCGCGCCTGGAGGCCTTCCTCGCCCGCGAGCGGCCGCGCCGCCTCGACCTCTCGCCGCTGATCGACTTCGCCTCGATGGAGGAGCTGAAGGCGCTGCGCGAGGCGGCGCGCGACAACGGCATCGAGGGCCTGATGCTGAAGCGCAAGGACAGCCCCTACCTCGCCGGCCGGCCCAAGGGGCCCTGGTACAAGTGGAAGCGCGATCCCCTGGTCGCCGACTGCGTGCTGATGTACGCCCAGCGCGGCCACGGCAAGCGCAGCTCCTTCTACTCCGACTACACCTTCGGCGCCTGGACCGAGGCCGAGGAGCTGGTGCCGGTCGGCAAGGCCTACTTCGGCTTCACCGACGAGGAGCTGAAGCGCCTCGACAAGTGGGTGCGCGACCACACCACCGAGCGCTTCGGCCCGGTGCGCGCGGTCGAGCCCGGCCTGGTCCTGGAAGTCGCCTTCGACGCGGTCCAGCCCTCGACCCGCCACAAGTCGGGCCTGGCGATGCGCTTTCCCCGGGTGAGCCGGATCCGGTGGGACAAGCCGGCGGAGGAGGCGGACCGGGTGGAGACGTTGCGGGGGCTGGTGGAGGGGTAGGGGGGTGAGGGGCTGCAGCAGCCCAGGAGCGGCCGTCCTGATGTCCGGTAAGACAGATGAACCGTCATATAGCCATAAGGACACTGCGCTGGCGGGAGAGAGCGCCGCAACATTAGCAATACCGGCAACAATGCCCCGCTTCCTCCTAGCATCTTAGCCGGCCGATGCCTCTTCAATTCTCACTATCTCACTCTCATCGAGTTCGTAGAGCGAGTACAACAGCGCATCAAGCCGTGCATCGTCGGACTCGAACCGTCGCTGGAGACGCTCACGCTTCGACGGAGATGGCTCCCCATCCATGCTAGCCGCGGTCGTTGCCAACCGCTTCGAAAGACACTCCATCTCCGAAACCGTCTTCTGATTGGACGGATCTCTCAGGACATCCAGGTTCGGAATAGGTAGAGCCCGTACGGTAGTGGGATAAGTGTGAAAGCCACCACCCGTTCGCACCCCTTCACCAGTCAGGCACCAATAATAGTAAGCGGAAACAAGCCGGCTAGCCACTACCGCCTGCAATAGCTCAAGCGAATAGGCACTCGATGTTCTCCGCGCTCCCCCTCTATCGGCCTTCTGCAGGGACGCCGGCTGATCACATAGGCGATGCGCACACAGAATGGTGTGGTCACAATAACGTCCGCTGCGATCAAGTGCCGCTTCAATCCGGTGGGAACCGGTAATATCGCGAATCATAAGCTTTGGATTGTCAAAGAACCAAGGACTCCTTGGGCCGTACATCTCAGGGGCAAGCGCCCATTCTACATACTTCCCTCGCCATAAGACACGATACCGGTATAGATCGCGTCCAGAGATAGTCTTCCGGCACGTTGTTGTCTCAGCCGCATCGCGAAGGACATGCCCTTTCCCAAAACGCCCTTCTTCCTGCTAGACATCTGGGCGCCGTAATTAACGTAGGCGATATCACCAAACCTGATACTGCGCCTTTCGATCTTCTCAACAATCGCAGCCACTTCTTCAGTAAAATCGATGCGCAGCATCTTCTCGGGTAGCGCCTTCAATCGCGCTTGGCTCACTTTGTGCGCCGGCTGAATCTCGCCGGGGTGGTACCTCGTCGCCGTCGGAGACGGACCATCGATCTGCACCTTGTGATTACGCCGCGGTGGACTCTTCTTAATGATTGGAATTATGGTAATGACGGGAACTTTTCCAAACACGCGGACCCGCCTTAGATCCGCGACTCTACTGATTTCGGTTCTTCCAATGATGTGCTCACGCGAGACCATCGCATACTTCTGTATGGCATACGAGTAGGGAATAATCATGCCCACCAAACCCTTCGCCCGACAAACATCCAGGGCCTTTTCCATAAACAGTACATATAGATCCCAATGACGATCCGCCGAAGAGAATAAGTCATACTCGTTTATGTAGTTGCGAACATGCGGCGCTGTCTCGAAAAGCGTCCACGCGTTTACATACGGGGGATTTCCAACAACGACGGAGAAGCCGCCCTCAGAAAACACCTTAGGAAAAGCCCGATGCCAATCGAACACATTCACGTCCAGCAGTTGATCGTCGTCAAGGAGATCGTGCGGTACGCGTTTGTGGAAATCAGGTCCAATCAGAGAGTTTCCACATTGAACATTGCTGCCCAGATCCGGCAGTGCACGCTCCTTGAATAGATCATATTGGCGCCTAAGTGAATCTCCAGTCTCGTCTTCAAGAACTTTTAGCAAGAGCGAGAGCTTAGTTACCTCTACGGCTTGCCTATCAATATCAACTCCGAAGATATTCGTCAGCAGAATGCGCTTCCGTTCATCGACGGTTAGTTTCCACGCCCCCTTCTCGGACCGATAAAGGACCCGCTTACGTTTCTCCGGACTGTTCGCTGTGTACCAGTCCAGGTACCAATCGAGCAAAAACTGATAGGCACCAAGGAGAAAAGAGCCTGAACCGCAAGCTGGATCTAACACGCGCAGCTTTGCGACCTCTGAAGCGGCTTTGCCGCGCACCAAATCTCCAACTGTCGATTTCACTATATAATCAACAATATATGAAGGTGTGTAATAAACGCCGCCAGCCTTCTTTACTTCTGGTTTCTCCTCTATGACTGCCTGATGGCGGTTATTGATGCGAATCACGCGCCCAAGAAACTGCTCGTACACTTGCCCGAGAATTTCAACTGATACTACAGAGAATTCATAAGGGCATTCAGGATAGTAGAGTCCGCGAATAATTCGTTTGAGGACCTTATCGTCAATTCTGAGATGCGGAGTTAGGGTATCAGGTGGTTCCTTTTTATCCTTCTCGCGCCTGAAGTGGAAAAGGCCCGAATTGTAGCGCTGGTCTGCGTCGCGAAAAATGGTGAGGAGTTGATTGTAGACATTTTTCTTCGATGCGGCCACCTCAAGGCGACCGTATGTCTCGATGCCACGGTCTTCGCAAATCCGCAAAAAGACGATGCGATCTATCGTCGCTTGTACAGCGGCATTTAGGTCGCGAGCGTCGAGGCCTTTGTTGCGCAAGGCCAAGTTGCGCGCTAGGTCTGAGCGCCAATGTTCTATCTCATCTAAGAATGCACTGTCGACCTCGGACGTACCCTTTTTCTTTCCGACTTTGCCGGTGTCGTAGGCGTCGAATGAGCCTTTGTAGACTGCGTCTTTTGAGAATATTGAGAAAAATTCGTGCCATCTGTCTGGGAACTCGTCGTAACGGATCAGCTTTATTCGAGCCTTGGAAGCTTTGTCATTCTTCGAAGGACGCACACGACAGTCATAGATCGCAATATCCCGGAAATTGGTTAGAATTGAAAGACCCAGCTTTGCCGACCAGGCGTACCTCCGTAGCTGAAATGCGGCCGCCGCGTCGTCTGAAATCGACACAGAAGGTTTCTTTGCTTCGAGAAAGAACTTGCGTACGCCACCCACACGAAAGCTGTAGTCAGGCGCTTTGTGCGCGCCTCCGACTTTAAGAGAATCTTCGTGCACGACATCTTTATATGCGTCAGCGAAACCCTGTCTGTTCTCCATGTCCCAGCCCAAGGCGTTAAACAGCGGATCGATGAACTCCTGACGTACTTGTGCTTCGTTGTAGCGCGCGCCAAGATAGGTTTCCTCATGCAGGGCAAACCTATCGAGTAGGTCGCAAACCTCGTGCGAAAGTGTGGTTTTCGGCAGTGGCCTCACAAGCCCCCCCAATCTTTCGTCGTGTGACAAAACTTGCTAGCCCGACACAGTCCCGAAGAGCTAATTTTGCGTTCTTTCGCGAGTGGGCTTAGCCCTACGCTATAGCATGTTGAGTACACCTGCCAATGCCGCAGGAGACGTTGGCTGGAGATTCCGAGGCTCACTCGGCGCAGGTATTGGTGCAAGAGTGTGTTCGGTCGGAGAGGGATTTTCCAAACGAAATGGTAGGCCTCCATGTGCGCAGGCATGTTTCCTTCGGACCAGAAGCGGATGCATGCCCGCCTGCCTCATCACCCGCCGGATGATAGCATGTCGTCCCCCACCCCCTACCGCCCACACACCTCGAACGTCCCCTCCACCGGCGCCTCCAGCCCGCAGAGGGGTGCCGCCCCACTGGTAGCCCGTACGGCCGTCGGACAGCTCGATCAGGAACCAGGGCAGGCCGTCGCGCAGCACGCTCGTGCGCTCCAGCAGGGTGACGCGCTCGCCCTCGGCGAGGCTGCCGGTCTGGGGATAGTCGGTGCCGGGGCCGGCGCGCAGCTTGCCGCCCCAGGAGCCGGCGGGGAGCGGCGGGGGCGGGGCCGTCTCGCGGGCGCCCTCGGGCTGCAGCTCGACCTCGTCGATGCGGATCACGGCCCAGCGGGTGCGGCGGCAGTCGTCCTCGAGGTAGAGGTTGGTCATCAGCAGGCCGCTGCCGGCGACGCCGACCCCTGGTTGGCGACGATCAGCTCGTCCAGGGAGCTGGTGCCGGTCGGCAAGGCCTACTTCGGCTTCACCGACGAGGAGCTGAAGCGCCTCGACAAGTGGGTGCGCGACCACACCACCGAGCGCTTCGGCCCGGTGCGCGCGGTCGAGCCCGGCCTGGTCCTGGAAGTCGCCTTCGACGCGGTCCAGCCCTCGACCCGCCACAAGTCGGGGCTGGCGATGCGCTTTCCGCGGGTGAGCCGAATCCGGTGGGACAAGCCGGCAGAGGAGGCGGACCGGGTGGAGACGTTGCGGGGGCTGGTGGAGGGGTAGGGGTTGGTGGTGGGTTGAGCGGTCGGCTCGTCGGCATTGCAGCCTTGTCCAATGGTGCGCACCCTCCCCTCTTGGGCCGAAGGACGTCGATCAACCAATGTTTTTCGCGCGTGGCTTCCAGAATTCAAAATGGCCCATCGTGCTCCACTCCCACAGAGTCCTCCGACTTCTCAAGTCCTTGCAAAGTGGAGCCGCCAAGACCCCACGCTTCAATGACCTCCGGGAGGGGAAATGGCTCCTCGTTCTTGGTCCATTCGTAGAAGGGGGCCGCCGTTTGGCTTTGCGGTCGCGGGTGTGGCAAGTCAACCTGAACCCGGGTAGGAACATGAAACGCGCTGCCAAAGGCTATCGCTTCACCTGAGGCAAGAATTGTGACTTGATCGAGCAGTCGTCGAGCCTGCATCGGGATAATCCGCCGAAAATGATCAATGTCGTCGGGATTCTGAAGTCGGTGACTGATGAAATTCGCACACTGACTAATAATCGTCTCACTGATCTCGCTAGGGCGCTGGCTCGCGATGATCAGAGACAAACCAAACTTTCGCCCTTCCTTAGCAATTCTCTCGAACGTAAGACGGGATTGCGCTTGACCACGCTCCTCATTCGCCCTCGGCGGGCGCGCATAGTTGTGCGCCTCTTCAAGAACGAGCACCCAGGGGTGTTTGTACCGCTGATCCGCGACAAGATTCTCTCTCGACTCAAGAAGCACCCGACCGATGGCAGAACAGGCGTACGGCAGTACTTCGTGGCTGAGCATGGACAGGTCAATGACGGACACGCGAGGACCCTTCATTTCTCCTAATCCGAAATGTGCCATCCAGGATTCGAAAGAGCTGAACGCCGTGTCATCGTCTTCATAGTTGAGGAAGGCGCGCCACCGGGGATCGTCCCGTCGCGTCTTGAGGCGAAGTTTTAGGGTCGTTAGATGTTGCTCTATGCGCGATGCGTCTTCAGGAGCTGTCGCATTGTCAAGAAGCGTTGGATCGACCAGCATCTTACGCGAAATAAAGCGCGGACTGTCGGCTGTGGTAGCACTTAAGTTGGCGACGGCAAGTTCCCCAGCGATAATACCCTTCAACTCGGCAATTAACTCTTCGGCCGCTAATCGGATGGACTTTTCGTTATCGGGCGGTTCAAAGTTCGTTGTCTTTTCCTTGAGTAGCCCGCTGTAGGGCAACAGCGCTTCTCGCAAAGCATCATAGGACGCCAAATTTCGGTGGCCCACATAGTCACGGATGATGCCGGCGAGCCGCATACAGGGGACTTTGATCGGTCGACCAGTAGCGTCAAGCGTCTGAAGGATGGCCTGCGCCTTCGTAATGGCGTGCTGGATGCTGTTGGCGTCTGTCGCGAGCGGACCGGCGGCGTGCTGTGCCTTTGCCAGCGCCCACCAGTCCTTAAGAACCGGCTCCTGAGTTTGCTCTGAGGCGCTCAACCATGCGCAGACTTCGGAGGCGTTGAAGAACCATAGCGGCAGTCCAAACTCTGACCCATTGAGGTATATGCGATCTGGCTTTCGCTGAACGCCTTCCTTTGCGCCAAACGCATTTCCGTACTCGCCATTGATATCAAGAATGAAGACATGTGGCTCATTACCGGCGTCTTCTAGGGCGTTCATCGCCTTTTGAACAAGGCTTGAAACGGAGTAGGATTTTCCCGATCCGGTGTTTCCCACAATTGCGAGTGGTCGAGAAAAAATATCATTGTATGATGCACGGACGAAACTGGTTGGCTGCCCAGTCGGGCACCCTAGGTTAAGGTCGCAGTCAAAGTCGTCTCCTTCATAGCCGACAGGACAATTCTTCCGAGGCGGCCTTTCGAACAGCGCCTTAAGCGTTGCGGGAGAGCCGATCTCCGCCCTGGTATCGAGTGTAGGAAGAATGGTGATACCAGGACTAAAGTCGGAAGCGTTCTCCGTGACAGTGATCGTTCCCAACAACTGAACGCTGGCAATGCGCCGCGGTTTCATCAATTCAAGAGAAAGATCGTCACCACTAGCTGGATCATAGCTTTCTCTAGATTCAAGATCTGTGATGATCCCAATGACGATTTGTCCCGCGCCAATCGAGAACGTCAGATATGAATTTATCGCAACAGCGACGTGCACACCATCCAGCGTTGCGCGCAGAGCAGATTTTGTCTCAGGCAGCAGTTCAACTTTTACCCGAAATCCTTGAATCGCGACGATGTGACCGATAACGCGAGGGTTCTCCACACACTAATCCTCCACGCTCTTTGAAGTAAACTGTCTCGCCATCTCGTTAGCTGAAGCGCTTGTAGATTTTTGAATCTGTTTTTCGAAGCGACGAAGTCTCAAGAAATCATCAAGCCATTGAACATCAGGCATGACAGAACGTGAGAAGTCGTCAAATGTTGCCACCTGGAATGGTTTGGACGCAAAGGCTGCGGTCGAGGGTGCTAGAACAAATGCCCGCTTACCTAGCTCTCTGTATTCCCTTACGCGACGAATGGTGTCGCTGAATGGGTCGGGTTCAACAACAAGCATCACGAGTGACGGATTCATTAGTGCGGATTCAATAATACGCGTTACATGATCGTCACCGAAGCCATAGCCTAGTACAAGTAAAAAAGTTTGAGGAACGCTTAGGCGAATCTGCAACGATCGAAACAAATGGGAGAACGGCATGGCCAACGTCTGAGAAAGCTTGTTGGCGGTCGGCAGTATCCCCACTGGCGGAAGTGTGGCCGTCATCTGAGACAGGAGAACGGCTTTCTCGGCCGTCTTCATGTTTTGGTAGTGTTCTGTCTCTGAAAGATCGGGGTGGCGCGCAAGGATTTCGTCGTCTCTTACCTGCCAATGAATAGAGCCATGAAGCTTGTAGAAGTGAAGAAACTTGTCGAAGCGCCGAACGCGACCCTCCGCAACCTCACCTGGATAGTAAATATCCAGCCCATACACTGACGGATCAAAGCGACCATTTGCCCTTCCAGTAAAACCGTCGAAATATTGTATGCCAAGAACCTCAAGCGCTTGCTCAAAGAGGGTGTCGTAATTTAACGTAAAAAGGTGAGCCCGACCCAGGTTGCTGTCACGCGCGACGAGCTTGGCGAGAAAGGGCACATGAGCTGGAGGGTTGTCGCCCAATTGGGTGAGCGGTAGGGCGCATTCGGCGAAGACAGCCGCGCCGATATGGTCCAGCAGCCATTTTAGTTCCGCGGCCGTTGGTATCACGCCACCTCGCCATGTTACGCTTTCTATCGGTCCCGTATGAGATGCCGCGAGAAAGTGTGCGTTGGCGACAAATGAAAGCCAGCTCTCAAAGCCATAGCGCGACGCCGTTGGTGACGGTGGTGCGAGGCGATGGTCAACGACTGTCGCGATGGATTTTGGGAGGTCCGGCACCTGCAAGACCGCTTCGAGTACAGCTGCTTCAAGTCCAGTCATCAGCTTGCCGCCAGCTGAGAAAGAACAGCCAGCGCCTGTCAAGACGACGAGATTTTCCATTTGCAGCCATTCGGCGATCAAGGCTTGGAGCCGCTGGTGTCCTTCCGTTGGACTAGATAGCTCGGACAGCAAGTCGCTGACTGTTCCGTCCTCCGACGGTCCGAGCAGTTGATAGTCGAGAGTGATGGTCCTAGTTTCATCGGCCATGTCTCTTGGTAGCAAAGCTGGAATGGTTCGACCAGACCCGGAGCGGGTGTGCGTGGGGTAGTAGCACCCAAGTGGCCGCTATCGATCAAAGGTGGGCGCCCACCGACCACTTCGGTTGCATGAGGCTGGCGCCGTACCAGCTCCTACCTTCCACACACCTCGAACGTTCCCTCCACCGGCACCTCCAGCCCGCACAGGATCCCGCCCCACTGGTACCCTGTGTGGCCGTCGGACAGCTCGATAAGGAACCAGGGCAGGCCGTCGCGCAGCACGCTCGTGCGTTCCAGCAGGGTGACGCGCTCGCCCTCGGCGAGGCTGCCGGTCTGGGGGTAGTCGGTGCCGGGGCCGGCGCGCAGCTTGCCGCCCCAGGAGGCGGCGGGGAGCGGCAGGGGCGGGGCCGTCTCGCGGGCCTCCGGCCCGGCCTCGTTGATACGGATCACGGCCCAGCGGGTGCGGCGGCAGTCGTCCTCGAGGCAGAGGTTGGTCATCCACAGGCCGCCGTCGGCGAAGCCGACGCCCTCGCTGGTGACGATCAGCTCGTCCAGGGCGAAGAAGCCGAGGGCGCGGCGCAGCCCCTCGGGCACCAGGGTGTCGAAGCCGGCCAGCAGGTCCGCGGCCCTCGGGCAGCCGGTAGAGCTCGCCCCGCGCCTCGATGGAGAGCGGGTAGAGGGCGAGCGCGGCCAGGGGGGCCGGGTCGTCGCCGCGCAGGCCGCGGGCCAGGCCCTCGGCCGCGGCCAGGAAGCCCTCGGCGTCGCCGTGGATCGCCTCGATCCGCTCGAAGGCCTGCTGGCGGGCGAGGGCGTCGGCGGCGGCCGGCGGGATGCTCAGCAGGAGCGGGGCGGCGAGGAGCGCCAGGGCGGCGAGGAGCCGGGGGATCGCGGGGGTCGGCATGGGGTCCTTCGGGCGGCGGGGTGCCGGGCTGCAGGATCGGCGGGGGCGGGCGGCGGTGTCCATGGGAATCGCGGGGTGGGGGCGGCGGGGGCGGGGGGGCGGGGGGGGGCGGGGGGGGGGGGGGGGGGCGG
>NZ_JBBDQW010000033.1:14464-39103 GCF_040905785.1 Tistlia sp. | reverse complement strand
GGGTGCGTGCCTCGCGATCCGGGATCCAGGGGCACCGCGGGCACGTCTGCGCCGCAGCCCGGCTCAGGGGCCGCCCGGATCGCAAGGCTCGCCACCGTCCGGTGCCGGGCTAGTTCGTTCAAGAAAGCCGAGGAGGGACCATGCGTCGACTCTGCGTCCTGATCGCGGCCCTGCTGGTCGCGAGCCTCGCGTCGGCGACACCCGAGGCCGGGCAGGAAGCGCTGTGGCGCGCGCTCGCCGGGGGCGTGCACCTCGTCCTGCTGCGCCATGCCGAGGCGCCGGGCACCGGCGATCCGGCCGGCTTCCAGATCGACGACTGCGCGACCCAGCGCAACCTCGACGAGGCCGGGCGTGCCCAGGCGCGGCGCATCGGCGCCCGCTTCCGGGACCAGGGCATCGAGCGCGCCCGTGTCTTCACCAGCCGCTGGTGCCGCAGCCGCGAGACCGCCGAGCTACTCGGCCTCGGGCCGGTCGAGGAGCTGGCCCCGCTCGATTCCTTCTTCGGCGAGCGCGCCAGCGAAGCCGCCCGCAGCGAGGCGACGCTGGCCTTCCTCGCCGGCCTGCCTGCGGGTGCGCCGGTCGTGCTGGTCACGCATCAGGTCAACATCACCGCCCTGACCGGCGTCTTTCCGCGCTCCGGCGAGGCGGTGGTGGCGCGCCTGGAGCCGGACGGCGACCTCGCCGTGGTCGGGCGCTTGGCGCCGCCAGACTGAGGAATGGTCCGAAGAAAGTCGAATAACCTATGGATTCGACTAGTCTTTCTCGGCCTCTTCCTCGAACCAGAAGGTGTCGGGCCGGTAGCGGCCGAAGTAGGCGCCGGGCTCGTAGAGGTAGGGCGCCTCGGCCGGCAGGTTGCGCAGGCCGGCGCGCAGCGCCACCGGCTGCGGCACGCCCGCGACCAGGCCGATGGTGAAGACCTGCTCGGCGTGGATCGAGAGCATGGCCTGCCAGGCCAGGCGCCGGGCGTCGCTGTTCGGCGCCTCCGACCATTCGCGATAGAGCTGGAGCAGCGCCGTCACCTTGGGGCCGCTCGGCTGCTCGCCCGCGGTGCCGCCGCTCGCCGCCCACAGGCCCCAGAGCGGCCAGTGGTTCTGGCGCTCGCCGCTCGGCACCAGCTCGGCCGGATCGGAATCCGCCGTCGCGAGGCCGTTGGCCAAGCCGTAGAAGACGCTCATCACGGTCTGGCCGCTGGTCACGCGCGAGCGCAGGTTGGCGCGTCCGCGGTCGGCGATCAGGACCTCGATGCCGAGCTGCGCGAGGTCGCCCTGGACCAGCTGCAGCACGTCGGACTCCGAGGGGTCGGCCCGGCCGGTCTCGACGACCAGCGTCGCCGGCCGGCCGTCGGACAGCAGGCGCCGGCCCGCGCCGTCGCGCGCGGTCAGGCCGAGGCCGTCGAGCAGCGTGTTGGCGCGCTCGCGGTCGAGGCTGGCGTAGGTGTCGCGCAGCTGCGGCCGGTAGAGCGGGCTCTCCGGCAGCACCGAGTTGTTCCCGCCGATCGCCATGCCCTGGTAGACGACGCGCGAGATCGCCTCGCGGTCGATGCCGAGCGAGAGCGCGCGGCGGAAGTCGACCTTGCGCAGCAGCTCGCGCCAGACCGGGTCGGCGACGTTGAGGTTGGGGTAGAGCGCCAGCTGGGCGCCGCGGCCGATCGGCCAGAGCCTGAGCTCGATGCCGGCCTTCGGCGCCGAGCCCTGGAGCAGCGGGTAGTCGGCGAGGGCGAGGCCGATCGCCTGCAGGTCGCTTTCGCCGGTCGCCGTCTTGGCCGGGATCAGCTCCTGGCTGGTGACCGCGACCTCGACGCGGTCGAGGTAGGGCAGCTGCCGGCCGGCCTCGTCGACCCGATGGAAGTAGGGGTTGCGCACGGCCTCCCAGCGCTCCGTCGGCGGGCTGTTGGTGACGATCCAGGGATCGAGGGTCGGGCGCTCGGGGTTGGTCAGCAGGTGCTCGGCGTCGCGCGCCTCGAACAGCGCCGCCCACCCGGGCAGGCCGGCCTCGGCCGCCGCGGCGTCGAGCTCGTTCTGGGCGACGAAGCTGGCGTGGAAGCGCTTCAGGTAGTGGGCCGGCCGGAAGATCGTCAGCGGCGCCGCGCGGGCCAGGGCCGGCAGGAAGCGCCCGTTCGGCTTGGCCCACTCGTAGACCACGGTGATCTCGTCGGGGACGCTGACGCTCGGCGGCTTGCCGTCGACCAGCAGCTCGGCCGGCAGGCTGGCGGGCGAGAGCGCGGGGTTGCCGGCGACCTCCTGCCACCAGAACAGGAAGTCGGCGCTGGTGAAGGGCTCGCCGTCCGACCAGCGGTGGCCGCGGCGCAGGGTCAGGGTGAAGCGGCGCCCCTCGGCGACCTTGACGTCGAGCAGCAGGTCCGGGACCAGCTTCAGCTTCTCGTTCCAGGCGAGCAGGCGGCTGTAGCCAAGCACCGAGAGCGTGCGCGCGTCGCGGCCGCCGCGGGTCAGCAGCCTCAGGCCGCCGCCGTAGCGCCCGGGCTCCCAGCCGTCGCGCTCCGGCAGGTCGCTGCGCGGAAGGTCCGGCAGCCGCTCGGCGAGCGGCGGCAGCTCGCCGGCGGCGACGCGCGCGGCCAGGGCCGGCGGCTCGCCCGGGTCCTGGGCGGCGCCCGGGCCGCACCAGGCCGCGATGCCGAGCGCCAGCAGCGCGGGGAGCAGCAGCTGCGACGGCAGGGAGAGGCGGAGAGGCGGCATCGGGGGGTCTCCTGTGCGATCCCCTTCTTGTAGCAAAGCCGGCGGCCGCCCGACAGGCGGCTGCGGGCTGGCGGTGGCGCGAATCCGGCAAAGCCCTCCAGGCTTGCGGCGCGCAGTCGCGGGGGGCTATCTGGCTGCAACCGGGCAGGCTCGAGAGGACCCTCATGCTGCAGATCATCGCGGCCGTCGTGCTCGCCGGCATCGGCGGCACGCTCGCCAACTCCCTCGCCGTCTGGCAGGTCGTGGGCGCCGACTTCCTCGCGCTCGCGCTGTCGCCGGGGCGCAACGGCGTGGCCATCGCCGTCGCCGCGGCGCTGCCGGTCATCCTGCCGCGGGTCCAGGGCCTCTGGGGCTGGCTCTTCGCGCTGGTCGTGCTGGCGGTCGTGCCCTCGCTGCTCGCCCGCTACCTCTTCGGCAGCGGCGCGCCCTGGGAGACCCTGCTGCTGTTCAACGGCATCTACGCCCTGGCCGCCTGCCTGATCTACGGCGCCATCGCCGGCCGACGGGGACTCTGACGGCGGGAGCTCAGCCGGCGCCGGCGCGACGCAGCGGCCCGGGCACCGGCGGCCCGTCCTCGAGCAGGAAGCCGCCGGACTGCCGGCGCCACAGGCTAGCGTAGAGGCCGCCGGCGGCGAGCAGCTCGGCGTGGCTGCCCTGCTCGGCGATGCGGCCCTGGTCCAGCACGACCAAGCGGTCCATGCGTGCGATCGTCGACAGGCGGTGGGCGATGGCGATCACCGTGCGGCCGCGCATCAGCGCGTCGAATTGCTCCTGGATCGCCGCCTCGACCTCGGAATCGAGCGAGGAGGTCGCCTCGTCGAGGACGACGATGGGCGCGTCCTTCAGCAGCGCCCGGGCGATGGCGACGCGCTGGCGCTGGCCGCCCGACAGCTTGACGCCGCGCTCGCCGACCTGGGCCTCGAAGCCGCGGCGCCCGCGCCAGTCGACCAGCCCCTCGATGAACTCCAGCGCGTGGGCGCGCGCCGCCGCGTCGCGGACCTCGGCCTCGCCGGCCTCGAGCCGGCCGTAGCGGATGTTGTCGCGGATCGAGCGGTTCAGCAGCGCGGTGTCCTGGGTCACCACCGCGATGCGCCGGCGCAGGCTCTCCTGGGTGACGCCGGCGATGTCCTGGCCGTCGACCAGGATGCGCCCGCCGTCGGGCTCGAAGAAGCGGAGCAGCAGGTTGATCAGGGTCGACTTGCCGGCGCCGGACTGGCCGACCAGCCCGACGCGCTCGCCCGGCCCGATCTCGAGGTCGATGCCGCGCAGCACGCTGCCGCCGTCGTAGCCGAAGCGCAGGGCCTCGAAGCGGACCGCACCCGCCGTCACCTCGAGCGGCCGGGCGCCGGGCCGGTCGGGCAGCTGGCGCGGCACGGCGATCGAGCGCATGCCCTCCTGGACCGTGCCGATCGCCTCGAAGATCGAGGCGATGCTCTGGGCGACCCAGCCGGCGATGTTGGCGATCTGCCAGGTCAGCGGCAGCGCCATGGCGACGACGCCGACGGCGATGCGGCCCTCGGTCCACAGCCAGACCGCCATGGCGCCGGTGCCGACGACCAGGGCGGCGTTGAGGGCGGCGAGCGAGGCGGTCAGGGTGGTGATCAGTCGGAGCTGCCGGCGAAAGGCGAGGGTGTGCTCGTCGACCGCCTCGCGGGCGAAGGCGTCCTCGTCGCGGGTGCGGGCGAAGAGCTTGACCGTCAGGATGTTGGTGTAGCTGTCGACGATGCGCCCGTTCAGCGCAGAGCGCGCCTCCGACATGCTCCGCGAGCGCTCCCTCAGGCGCGGCACCAGAACCCGCAGCAGCAGGGCGTAGCCGGCGAACCAGAGCAGCAGGGGCAGGGTCAGGCGCAGGTCGCTGCCGCCGAGCAGCAGCAGCGCGCCGCTGCCGTAGACCAGGATGTACCAGACCGCGTTGGTGCTCGCGACGACGCTCTCGCGCAGCGCCGGTCCGGTCTGCATGACCCGGCTGGCGATGCGCCCGGCGAAGTCGTTCTGGAAGAAGCTCCAGCTCTGGCGCACGACGTGCCAGTGGCTCTGCCAGCGGATCAGGTTGGTCAGGCCGGGCACCAGGGCCTGGTTGGTGATGGCGTGCTGGACCAGCACCGCCGCCGGCCGCAGCAGCAGGATCGTGGCGGCCATGGCGAGCAGTATCGGCCAGGCCTCGGCGAGCAGGCGTCCGGGCGGAACCTCGCTCAGCAGCTCGACCAGGCGGCCGAGGAAGTAGGGCACGGCGGTGTCGAGCACCGCGACCAGGAAGCCCGACAGGAACAGCCCGGGCAGCAGCCAGCCGGCCTGCCGCGCGAAGTGCCAGTAGAAGGCGAGCAGCCCCTGCGGCGGCACAGCCTCGGGGGCGGGCGCCGTCGGGTCGATCAGGCCTTCGAAGTAGCGCAGCAGGCGCACGGGCGGGCTCGGCAAGGTTTCGGGGGGCGAGGCGGGCGTGTCCCGTCCCCCACGACAACGCGTCAGCGGCCGATTGGTGCGGCCCCGGCCGCCTCTCGGCCCCGGCCCCTCGCGCAGAACGCCCGCCCTGGCGCTCGCCCGGCGGCTCAGGAGGCCGGCTTTTCCGCGTTGGGGAAGAACAGCTGCTGGCCGGTGAGGTGGTAGCCGGCGATGTTCCGCTGCCCGTCCTCGGAGACGACCCAGTCGACGAAGGTCTGGGCGAGCTCGGCCTTGGCGCTCGGGCATTTTGCCTCGGAGACGGCGACGATGCCGTACTGGTTGAACAGCCGCTCGTCGCCCTCGACCAGGATCTCCAGGTTGCCGCGGTTCTCGAAGGACAGCCAGGTGCCCCGGTCGGCCAGGGCGTAGGCCTCCATGGCGCTGGCGGTGTTGAGCGTCGCACCCATGCCGGAGCCGGTCTCCGCGGTACCATCCGCCGGAGGCCGCCTCCAGGTCGATCCCGGCGGTCTTCCAGAGCGACAGCTCCTTCTTGTGCGTGCCGGAGTCGTCGGCGCGCGAGGCGAAGCTCGCTTCGGACTGGGCGATCTTCGCGAAGGCCGCCGAGACGTCCGCCAGGCCGCGGACGCCGGCCGGGTCGCCGGCTGGGCCGACGACGATGAAGTCGTTGTACATGACGTCGTGGCGCGCCTCGCCGAAGCCGGCCTCCACGAACGTCAGCTCCGAAGGCTTGTGGTGGACGAAGAGGACGTCGGCGTCGCAGTTCTCGGCCAGCTTGATCGCCTGGCCGGTGCCGACGGCGACGACCCGCACCTCGATCCCACTCGCCGCCTCGAAGACCGGCAGCAGGTGGTCGAACAGGCCGGAGCTCTCGGTCGAGGTCGTGGAGGCGACGGTGATGTAGCGGTCCTGGGCCAGGGCCCCGGTCGGGGCGCCGGTCTGCGCCCCGGCGGCGAGGCCGCTCGCGAGGGTCAGGCTCGCGGCGAAGGAAAGATACTTGTTCATCTGATGGTTCCTCCCTGTTCCTGATGCGTCACCAGAGGAGATCGCCGGCCAGGAAGGCCTGTGCCTCCCGGGTCTGCGGTTCCCGGAAGAAGCGATTCGCCGGCGCCCGCTCGACCAGCCGGCCGCGGTGCAGGAAGACCACCTCGTCGGCCAGCCGCTTGGCCTGGCCGAGGTCGTGCGTGGTCATGACGATCTTGGTGCCGGCCCGGTGCAGGGCCTGGACGATCTCCTCGACCGTGCGGGTCGCGGCGGGGTCGAGCGCCGAGGTCGGCTCGTCGAGAAACAGCACCTGGGGCTTGAGCGCCCAGGCGCGGGCGAGCGCCAGGCGCTGCTGCTCGCCTCCCGACAGCGAGCGCGCCGGCTGCGCGGCGCGCTCCGAGAGACCGGTCGCCTCCAGCGCCTCGCCGCAGCGCCGCCGCCTCTCGGCCCCGGCGACGCGGTGCAGCGAGAGCGCGTGCTCCAGGTTCGCCGCCACCGAGCGGCGGAGCAGGACCGGCTTCTGGAACACCATGGCCTGGCGCCGCGGGCCCCTGCCGGCGCCGGCGACCTTGCGGTTGCGCCAGAGCACGGCGCCAGCGGAGGGGCGCAGCAGGCCGTGGGCGAGCCGCAGCAGCAGCGACTTGCCGGCGCCGTTCGGCCCGAGCACGATGGTCCGCGGCCCGGCCTCGATGCGCAGGGACAGGCCGTCGATCAGCCGACGGCCGCCGGCCTCGAAGCAGAGGTCGCGCAACTCCAGTGGCAGGATCGGCACGTCGAAGCGTCCTTCGCTGGTCCTCGGAGCCTCGTCGCCCGGGGTCACGGGTCGCGGCGTCATGGCGCCCAGTCCCTGGCCCAGCGCCGAACCAGCTCGGCGCCGCCGTTGATCAGCACGGTGAGCGTCAGCAGCACGATGCCGAGGCCGAGCGCCAGCGCCAGGTCGCCCCTGGCCGTCTCCAGCGCGATCGCGGTGGTCATGACCCGGGTCACGTGGTCGATGTTGCCGCCGACGATCATGACCGCCCCGACCTCGGCGCTGGCTCGGCCGAAGCCCGCCAGGATCGCGGTCAGGAGGGTAAAGCGCCCGTCCCACAGCAGGGTCGGGATGGCGCGCGCCGTCGAGGAGCCGAGCGAGCGCAGCTGCTCCTCGTACTCCTGCCACAGGTCCTCGACCGCCTGGCGCGCCAGGGCGGCGACGATCGGCAGCACCAGAACGACCTGGGCGGCGATCATGGCGGCCGGGGTGAACAGCAGGCCGAGCACGCCGAGCGGGCCCGAGCGGCTGAGCAGCAGGTAGACGACCAGCCCGACCACGACCGGCGGCAGGCCCATCAGGGCGTTGAGCAGGACCACCAGGCCCTGGCGCCCGGGAAAGCGGAAGAGCGCCACCGCCGCGCCGAGCGGCAGGCCGATGGCGGCGGCGAGCAGCACGGCGGTCAGGCTGACCCGCAGGCTGAGGCCGACGATCTCCAGCAGGTCGGCGTCCAGCGAGATCAGCAGGCCGAAGGCCTGGGCGAAGGCGGCGAGCAGGTTGTCCACGAGGCATCGGTCCGATTGATAGGTCTGCAATGCTTTGCAGATTCCTGTCGGCATTACAAGAATGCCCAATGTCGGTAGCAAGTGCGGGGTGCAGGGTGGCCCGCCGGGTTCCGGGCGCCGATCCTTGTGGCGCTCCGGCGGCGCGCGCATATACCCTCGCAGGACGACAGCCAGCGCGGGAGGCGGCGAGCGGATGGGCGAGACGGCGGTCAGGCAGCTGCGCAAGGCGACGGCGAAGCTGGCGGGGGCGCCGGAGCTGGAGGAGTTCCTGCTGCGCCCGGACCCCGACGACCCGCGCCTGACCCGCGTCGTCCAGGGCCTCGACGAGAGCGGCCGGCCGGTCGAGACGCCGGTCGTCATGGAGCGGCCGCTGACGCTGTTCCTGAACGGCCAGGAGATCGTCACCATGATGACGATCGGCGACTATCCCGACTACCTGGCGCTCGGCTACCTGCTGAACCAGAACATGCTGCGCCTCGACGACGAGATCGAGGGCGTCGACTACGACGAGGACCTCGAGGTCGTGGTCGTGCGCACGGCGCGCGCGACGAACTACGAGGAGAAGCTGAAGAAGAAGATCCGCACCTCGGGCTGCGCCCAGGGCACGGTCTTCGGCGACCTGATGGAGAAGTTCGACGAGATCGCGCTGGCCCGCGACGTCGAGCTCAGGACCTCCTGGATCTACGCGCTGAGCCGCAAGATCAACGGCGCGCCGAGCCTCTACCTGACCTCCGGCGCGATCCACGGCTGCGTGCTCTGCCAGGGCGACCGGCCGCTGGTCTACATGGAGGACGTCGGCCGCCACAATGCCGTGGACAAGATCGCCGGCTACATGTTCCGCCACGGCATCGAGCCGCACGACAAGATCTTCTACACGACCGGGCGCCTGACCTCGGAGATGGTCATCAAGACCGTGCAGATGGGCATTCCGATCCTGGTCAGCCGCTCCGGCTTCACCGCCTGGGGCGTCGACCTGGCGCGCCAGGCCGGGCTGACCCTGGTCGGGCGCGCCAAGGGCCGGCGCTTCGTCGCGCTCGCCGGCCAGGAGCGCATCGTCTTCGACGCCGAGCTCCAGGCCGGCGGCGAGGAAGACCCGCGCCACGGGCGCAAGGCGGCCGGCGATGACTGAGACGGCGCTGCGCCACAAGGTCTGCGGCGTGCTGCTGGCCGGCGGCCAGTCGCGGCGCATGGGCGGCGGCGACAAGACCCTGCAGCCGCTCGCCGGCAAGCCGATCCTGGGCCATGCGATCGCGCGGATCCGGCCCCAGGTCGCCTGCCTGGTGCTCAACGCCAACGGCGATCCCGCCCGCTTCGCCGACTGGCGCCTGCCGGTGCAGCCCGACACCGTGCCCGATTACGCCGGGCCGCTGGCGGGCATCCTGGCCGGCATGGAATGGGCGGCGCGCCACGCGCCGGTCTGCGACCTGGTGCTGAGCGCGCCGACCGACGCGCCCTTCCTGCCGCGCGACCTGGTCGACCGCCTGGAGCAGGGCATGATCGACAGCGGCGCCGACATCGCCTGCGCCGGCTCGGGCGGGCGGGCGCATCCGCCGATCGCGCTCTGGCCGGTCAGCCTGGCCGAGGACCTGCGCCTGGCCATGACCCAGGAGGGCGTGCGCAAGGTCGATGCCTTCACCGCACGCTACAAGGTCGCCCGGGTCGACTGGGCGGCCGAGCCGCTCGACCCCTTCATGAACGTCAACACGCCCGAGGATCTGGAGCGCGCCGCGGCGCTCGCCGGCGAAATTACAGGGTAGGGCGCGGCCGGAGCGGCGCGACCGGCGCCGCCGCACTCTGCCGGTCGAGGTGGCGCCTGAGCAGCGCGATGTTGCGGCGGTTGCTCTTGAAGCCGACGTCGAAGAGGTCGCCGACCAGCGGCACCGCACCGACCACCAGGTCGATGCCGAGGTTCATCGCCATGCGCGCACGCAGGCCACGGCTCGCGCCCAGGCGCCCTGCGCGATGGATCAGGTAGACCGCGGGCAGGGCGGCGACCCCGTCGCCGAGGGCGGGCACCAGGCCGACCAGCGAATCCAGCCCGAAGCGGATCGAGGTGCCGGGCAGTCGGAAGCGGCTGTCCATCCAGTCGGCCAGCTCTTCGAGCCGGCGCATCTCCGCCTCGTGGTCGAGGGCCTGCCTCATCGCGCGGCGCTCCGGCTACTTCTTCACGATGACCCAGATGGCGTGGATGATGCCCGGGATGTAGCCGAGCAGGGTCAGCAGGATGTTGAGCCAGAAGTGCAGGCCGATGCCGACCTGCAGGAAGACACCCAGGGGCGGCAACAGGATCGCGATGATGATGCGGACGACGTCCATGGGGTACTCGACCTTTCGTAGCGTTCAGGCGTGCCGGCCGAACGGCGCGACGGGCCTGTAACGCCGTCACCGGCGCAGCGGTTGCTTCGACGACCGTGGATTGCCGCCGCGCCGGGGCCGCGTCGCGCCCTCGGCCGCTAGCGACCCGCCGCCTGCGGCGCGCCGGTCGGGCGGGCGTCGGCGATCTCGCGGATCAGCTTGGCCAGGATCGCGCGGCGGAAGGACTCGCCGCGGTCGGCGACCAGGACGAAGGCGCCGAAGCCGCCGATCACCGAGAGGGCGTAGTGGTCCGACAGCGCCATGCCGCCGGGCCCGGGGTAGCCGCCCCCCTCGGGCGCGGCGACCACCAGGGCGTTGATCGTGATGCCGGCGGCGACCGCCTCGTCGCGGGCCTGCTCGACCGGGCGGCCGCCGTAGTGGGGACCGTCTCCGGAGACGTCGATGACCTTGCGCGTGCCCTCGATCCCCGGTTCGGCGATCAGCCGGGCGGCGTGGTCGATGGCACCGGAGATCGAGTTCCAGCCCTGCGCCGCGCGCGGCCGCTCGCGCAGCGCCGCCGCGAAGCTCTCCGCCGCGGCCGGGCCGTCGATCACCCGCCAGTCGACGATGGTGTGCTGGGAAGTCGCGCCGCCCCACTCGACGAAGGCGACGGCGATGCGGCCGAGGGCGCCGGCGGCGATGCTGGCCAGCACGTCGGGATGGGTGAGCGCCGCGGCATAGCCCTCGCGCTGCAGGGCGAGTTCGGCGTCGTCGATCGAGCCGGAGCCGTCGGCCGCCAGCACCAGCTCGAGGTCGACGGCGGTCTGGACGCCGGCCCTCTGGGCGCCGGCGGGGACCGACGCTGCCGCCCAGAGCGCCGCGGCAAGGGCGAGGATCGCTGTGGCTCCGGTCCGGCCCATGGCCCGTTCCTCTCGCTGCCTAGCCGAGGTGCCGGCATGAGTGCTGGCAGATCAGATAGGGCCGCGGTTGCGGAAGGGCCAGCGCCGGGCCTTGGACAGCTAGGTCAGGCGGGCTAGGTCAGGCAGTCTTGCCTTCGGCCGCCAGGATCATCGCGTAGAGCTCGTCCTTGAGCGCCAGGCGCTGGCGCTTCATCTGCTCCTCGTGCTCCTCGCTCGTCGCCTCGACCCGGTCCTCGGCGTTGCGCACCGACCGGTCCAGCTCGTGGTAGGTCGCGAAGAGCTTGGCGAAGTGGGCGTTGCCGGTCTTGAGGCTGTGGATCGTCTCGCGGTGCTCGGGCAGCTCGTGCAGCAGGTCGTGATGCTCCAAGGGTGGGTCTCCTTCGGGTAGGGGGCGGGCGCCGGCGCGGGTGCGGCGGCGGCGGCGGCGGCCAGGGGGCCTCGGATGCCGGCCCGCGCGCAATGACTCATATCAGGCCGGCTGGCTCAAGGGCGCAGAATCCACAAGCCTCGGGGCCGGGCGCTTGACCCCAATGCGAGCAGGGATGACGCGGGCGCGGGCAGGCCCTAGACTCGGGGGTGCGCCCTAGACTCCCGGGGGGCACGACGACGCCCGAGGCTGAGGCCAAGGAGGCCTGGCATGCCAGACGACCCGCGACAGCGCACCGAAAGCGCTCCTGCAGAAGCCGCGCCCGGCGCCGGGGAGCCGGTTGCCGAGCGCGTACCCGTGGGCATCATCCTGGAGCGGCGGAAGAGCCATCATCCCTGGCTCGATTATGCCTGGAAGGCGGTCGATGCGGTCGCCGGCGCACCGCCGCGCGACCCGCTCGGCGACTGGACGATCACCGACCAGGGCGACGAGTGGGTCCGCTTCCACGCCGGCACGCTGATGCTGTCGGTCTTCCCGGGGGTGGCGGTCGGCTACCGCCTCAATCTCTGCCAGATGCCGCCGCGTCTCTTCGTCGTCGTGGGGCGGCCCGACCGGCCGGGCGCGCTCTACGAGCTGGCGCCCTTCCACGTCACCGCCTGTCCCTTCGAGGCGCAGGAGTACCTGGACGGCGACGATACCGTGGAGCCGGTTACGATGCCGCCCAACCTGATCGGCTTCCTCGAGGCATTCGTGGCGCGCTGTCCGCTGCCGCCGGCCTTCCAGAAGCGCAGGCGCAAGTCTTGGCGCGAAGGTGGGCGCGAGGGTGGAAAGGCGGGTGGCGCGGCTGCCTCGACCGGTGCGCCGGAGGGCTCGCGCGATGGCTGAGCAGGGCGACGGCTTCCTGTCCCGCTGGGCGCGGCTCAAGCAGCGCTCGAACGACCCGCCGGCCGAGGAGCGCCGGCCGGCGCGGCGCCGGGAAGCGCCGCCCGCGGCGCCGCAGCCGGACGAGACGGAACTGGAGGGCGCCGAGCTGGAGGGGGCCGAGCCGGAGGGGGCGGAGCGCGAGGCACGGGAGCAGGAGCCGGACGAGCGCGAGACCGAGGCGCTGCCCGCCTTCGAGGACCTTACCCTCGAGAGCGACTACCGGGGCTTCATGCGGCCCGGCGTGCCGAACGCCGTGCGCAACAAGGCGCTGCAGAAGCTCTGGCGCCTCGACCCGGTGTTCGCCAACCTCGACAAGCTCAACGACTACGACGAGGACTACACGCAGATCGGCAAGCATCCGATCGCAGGCCTGCGCAGCCTCTATCGCGTCGGCCGCGGCATGATCACCGGCGAGCAGGCGGCCGCCGACGAGGCTGCGGCCCAGGCCGCCGCCGAGGGGAGGCCGCCGCCGGAGCAAGGCGGCACGCGGCTCGCCGCTCCCGGCGCGGAGCCGGAGACGAGTGCAGGGGAGACGACTGCAGGGGAGACGACTGCGGGAGCCGACCCGGTGGCCGAGCCGCCAGGCGACGATCGGGCGGTGGAGTCGGAACGCGCCAGCGCCGACCCGCTCGCCGAGGCGGCGGTCGATCCCGCGCCGGAGCCGGCGGGCGTCGCGCGCAGTCCGGAGACCAAGGTCCCGGACGCCAGGGCCCAGGAGACCAGGGCCCAGGAGACCAGGGCCCAGGAGACCAGGGCCCAGGAGAGCAGGGCCCCGGGGGCGAGCGACGCGGTCCGGCGGCGATGGGGCGCCTTCGATCCTCCTGCGTAGGGCGCGCACCCGAGTCGCGCGGAAGTTGACGGTGGCGAAGAAGCCCCGCCGCCTGGCCGGCGGGGCTTTCCGTTGACATCCTCCCGCCATGGTTCTTTAATTCGTACACAGAACAGAAAGAGCCCTCTGCAAAGGGGGGCGCTGTTCTCCGATCGCAGGCACAGAAGCATCCGACACCAACGGATCGGCCGCGGCTCGGCTCGGGAAGGGAGTGACGCTTGACGGACGACGCAATCGCGTTCGAACCGGTTGAGGAAGATGCCCTGCGCTTGCAGTGGTACGTCTTGCTCGCAAAATTGCTGAGCGCGCCGCCGGATCGCGCGACGCTGGATGCGCTCGCTGGCCTCGAGGGCGGCGAAGGCGCGCTCGGCGAGGCACTGACGGCGCTTGCCGCGAGTGCGCGCGACGCCGATCCCGAAAATGTGAAGCGCGAGTTCTTCGATCTCTTCATCGGGGTCGGGCAGGGCGAGCTCGTGCCCTTCAGCTCCTACTACCTGACCGGATTCCTCCACGAGAAGCCGCTGGCGAAGCTGCGCGGCGACATGCGCCGGCTCGGCATCGCGCGCAACCTCGAGGTCAAGGAGCCCGAGGACCACGTCGCCGCGCTCTTCGAGATGATGGCGGGGCTGATTGCGGGCAGCTTCGGCGCGCCGGTCGACCTGGCCGAGCAGCGCCGCTTCTACGACACCCACGTCGGCTGCTGGGCGCCGCGGTTCTTCGAGGACCTGCAGGCGGCCCAGGCGGCCGGCTTCTACAAGCCGGTCGGCAGGCTCGGCAGCCTGTTCCTGGCGGTCGAGCTGCAGGCCTTCGACATGGCCGCCTAGGCGGCCGGGCCTGACGGAAACGCAAGGACCCGAAGGGGGATGGGTCCGGTCGGAAGCGAGGCTATCGAACCCCCAACGCGCTCGCACTCATGCGAGGGAAGGGAGCACCATGGACCACAAGACAGAAGTGAAGTCGCGCGCGCGGCGAGACTTCTTCCGAAAGGCCGGGCTCGGCGCTGGCGCCCTGGGCGCGACGGCGGTGACGCTGGTCGCGGGGCAGGGCGAGGCGGCGGAACCAGTCCGCTCACCGACCTCTGCGGGTTACCGCGAGACCGACCACGTGAAGAAGTACTACGAACTGGCGAAGTTCTAGGCGGCGCCTGAAGCCCGCCCCTGAACGACCCAAGTATAGGAGAGGTCAATGCTGACGAGAAAGACGAATGGGGTTGCCAGCAGCCCGCGTTTGTCGAGGGCGTATGCCGGCGTGGTCGGCGGCGCCATTGACCGTCGTACCTTCCTGAAGCGTTCCGGATTGACGGCGGGCGGCCTCGCGGCGGCCTCGACCCTGTCGTTCGGGCGGGTCAGGAAGGCGGAGGCCGCCTCGCCGAGCGGCGGCAAGGTCGAGATCAAGAAGTCGGTCTGCACCCACTGCTCGGTCGGCTGCACGGTGATCGCCGAGGTCCAGGACGGCGTCTGGACCGGCCAGGAGCCGGGCTGGGACAGCCCCTTCAACCTGGGCGCCCACTGCGCCAAGGGCGCCTCGGTGCGCGAGCACGCGCACGGCGAGCGCCGCCTGAAGACGCCGGTCAAGCTCGTCGGCGGCAAGTGGGAGAAGGTCTCCTGGGAGCAGGCGATCGAGGAGATCGGCGACAAGCTGCTCGAGATCCGCGAATCGGCCGGTCCCGACGCCACCTACTGGCTCGGCGGCTCCAAGCACAGCAACGAGGGCGCCTACCTCTACCGCAAGTTCCAGGCCTTCTGGGGCAGCAACAACTGCGACAACCAGGCGCGCATCTGTCATTCGACGACCGTCGCCGGCGTGGCCAATACCTGGGGCTACGGCGCGATGACGAACAGCTTCAACGACATGCACAACTCGCGTGCGATCTTCTTCATCGGCTCGAACGCCGCCGAGGCGCACCCGGTGGGCATGCAGCACATCCTGAAGGCGAAGGAGCAGAACAACGCCGCCTTCATCGTCTGCGATCCCCGCTTCACCCGGACCGCGGCGCACGCCGACGAGTACGTCCGCTTCCGCTCGGGCACCGACGTGGCGCTGATCTGGGGCATCCTCTGGCACATCTTCGAGAACGGCTGGGAGGATCGCAACTACATCCGGCAGCGGGTCTGGGGCATGGACCAGATCCGCGAGGAAGTCCGGATGTGGACTCCCGAGGAGACGGAGCGCGTCACCGGCGTGCCCGGCTCGCAGCTCCAGCGGGTCGCCCGCACCCTGGCCAACAACCGGCCCGGGACGCTGGCCTGGTGCATGGGCGGCACCCAGCACCACAGCGCCAACAACAACACGCGCGCCTACTGCGTCCTGCAGCTGGCGCTCGGCAACATCGGCGTCCAGGGCGGCGGCGCCAACATCTTCCGCGGCCACGACAACGTGCAGGGCGCGACGGACCTCGGTCCGCTGCCCGACTCGCTGCCCGGCTACTTCGGCCTCACGGCCGGCGCCTGGAAGCACTGGAGCCGCGTCTGGGACGTCGACTACGAGTACATGAAGGGCCGCTTCGGCTCCCAGGAGCTGATGGAGGCCAAGGGCATCCCGGTGTCGCGCTGGTTCGACGGCGTGCTCGAGGCCAAGGAGAACATCGACCAGCCGGAGAACATCCGGGCGATGGTCTTCATGGGCCACGCGCCGAACTCCCAGACCCGCCAGTCGGACCTCAAGAAGGCCATGGAGAAGCTCGACCTTCTTCTGGTCATCGACCCCTATCCCACTGTTTCGGCTGTCCTTCACGAGCGCCAGGACGGGGTCTACCTGCTGCCTGCCTCGACCCAGTTCGAGACCTACGGCTCGGTGACCGCCTCCAACCGCTCGCTGCAGTGGCGCGAGAAGGTCTTCGACCCGCTGTTCGACTCGAAGCCGGACCACGAGATCCTCTACCTGCTCGCGCAGAAGCTCGGGTTCGCCGACGAGATGTTCAAGCACATCGCCGTCGAGGGCAGCGAGCCGCTGATCGAGGACATCACCCGGGAGTTCAACCGCGGCGCCTGGACGATCGGCTACACCGGCCAGTCGCCGGAGCGCCTCAAGCTCCACATGGAGAACCAGCACACCTTCGACCGGACCACGCTTCAGGCGGTCGGCGGCCCGTGCGACGGCGACTACTACGGCCTGCCGTGGCCCTGCTGGGGCACGGCCGAGATGGGCCACCCGGGCACGCCGGTCCTCTACGATCCCAGCAAGCCGGTGGCCGAGGGCGGCCTCTGCTTCCGGGCCCGCTTCGGGGTCGAGCGGGACGGCGACAACCTGCTGGCCGAGGGCAGCTACCCGGTCGGCTCCGAGATCGAGGACGGCTATCCCGAGTTCACCATGGCCATGCTGCAGAAGCTCGGCTGGGACAGCGACCTGACCTCGGAGGAGCGGGCGGCCATCGAGAAGGTCGGCGGCGAGGACATCTCCGCGGTCAACTGGAAGACCGACCTGTCGGGCGGCATCCAGCGCGTCGCCATCGAGCACGGCTGCGCCCCCTACGGCAATGCCAAGGCCCGGGCCGTGGTCTGGAACTTCCCGGACCCGGTGCCGATCCACCGCGAGCCGCTCTACACGCCGCGGCGCGATCTGGTGGCGGACTATCCGACCTACGAGGACTCCCGGTCCTGGCGCATGCCGACCCTCTACCGCTCGATCCAGGAGCAGGACTTCTCGACGAGCTTCCCGATGATCATGACCTCGGGACGCCTGGTCGAGTACGAGGGCGGCGGCGACGAGACTCGTTCGAACCCCTGGTTGGCCGAGCTCCAGCAGGACATGTTCGTCGAGATCAACCCGCGCGACGCCAACGACCTGGGGATCAAGGACGGCCAGATGGTCTGGGTGCACAGCCCGGAGAACGAGTCCAAGGCCAAGGTCATGGCCATGGTCACCGAGCGCGTCGGACAGGGCACCGTCTTCATGCCCTTCCACTTCGGCGGCCATTTCCAGGGCGAAGACCTCCGGAGCAGGTATCCGTCCGGCGCCGATCCCTACGTTCTCGGCGAGTCCGTCAACAATGTGACCACCTATGGTTACGACTCGGTCACTCAGATGCAGGAGAGCAAGACCACGCTCTGCCGCATCGAGGCCGCATAAGGGAGGACCCGATCGATGGCTCGCATGAAGTTCCTCTGTGATGCCGAGCGTTGCATCGAGTGCAACGCCTGCGTCACGGCGTGCAAGAACGAGCACGAGGTCCCCTGGGGCGTGAACCGACGCCGCGTGGTGACCATCAACGACGGCAAGCCGGGGGAGCGCTCGATCTCGGTGGCCTGCATGCACTGTTCGGACGCGCCCTGCATGGCGGTCTGCCCGGTCGACTGCTTCTACCAGACCGACGAAGGCGTGGTCCTGCACTCCAAGGACCTCTGCATCGGCTGTGGTTACTGCTTCTACGCCTGTCCCTTCGGGGCACCGCAGTATCCGCAGGCGGGCAACTTCGGCAGCCGGGGCAAGATGGACAAGTGCACCTTCTGCGCCGGCGGCCCGGAGGAGGACCACTCCTCCGCCGAGTTCGTCAAGTACGGCCGCAACCGCCTGGCCGAGGGCAAGCTCCCGCTCTGCGCCGAGATGTGCTCGACCAAGGCCCTGCTGGCCGGCGACGGCGACATGGTCTCGGACATCTACCGCGAGCGTGTGGTCGCCCGCGGCTTCGGCTCCGGCGCCTGGGGCTGGGGCACGGCCTACGAGCAGAAGAGCGGCTCGTAGCAGCTTGACCGTCTTTCGGGCCGGGGCGTCGTTTCCGGCCGCTAGTCGAGGAGGGCGGCGGTCATTCCGCCGCCCTCCGCGTCACTGGGGACTCGGTGGCTGGAAACCGGGTCGGCACCTGGACGGAACGAGCCCGGGATGTCCGGGCGCTTGGGGAGACAGGGAATGATCGGCCGAGCAATTGCCTTGGTGGTCTGCGTGGTAGCGGTGATCGGCCTCTACCTCGTGGCCCAGGACTGGATGCAGGGGCGCGACGAGGTCGTGTTCTACGAGCCGGGGACCTATCAGGGCACGCCGGTGACGCCGCTCGACGAGGCGCAGGCGCAAGAGCTGCGTTCGCGCGTGCGCAACCAGAGTTCGATTTGAGCCGGCGCCCGGGCGGGACGCACGGCGGCTCCTCGAGGCGCGCGCGCCTCTCGACGACAGATGCCCCTCGGCTGGGAGGACTAGAGATGATCCGACGCACGATGACGGCCTGGCGCGGCCTGGTAGCAACCCTTTTCGTCGCCCTGCTGCTGTGCGGCGCCAGCCTGGTGCTGGCGCCTGGCGCCGAGGCGCAGCAGGACCAGGGGCGGGCGGTGGCGCCCGACTCCGTGACCGGCGGCGCCGTGCCGGGCGGCTCGCTGGGCGTCGACAGCGACAGCGATTTCTGGCGCGCGGTCAGGCGCGGCGTCCAGGGCACGGTCTCGATTCCCGACAAGCAGGCCGGGGTGCTGGTCGAATCCGGCGGCGACACCTGGCAGCAGCTTCGCGACGGGCCGCTCAAGGTCTACGGGGCCTGGGTCGTGCTCGGCATGCTCGCGCTGCTCGCGCTCTTCTTCGTGCTGCGCGGCCGGATCATGATCGAATCCGGCAAGGCCGGCCGCACGGTCGAGCGCTTCGACGACGTCGACCGCTTCGCGCACTGGCTGACCGCCGTCTCCTTCATCCTGCTCGCCCTGACCGGCATGTGGCTGCTGTGGGGCCGCGACATCCTGATTCCGCTGGTCGGCGGCGAGGCCTATGCCCTGGTCGCCTACTGGGGCAAGTACGTCCACAACTTCCTGGCCTTCTCCTTCGTCGTCGGCTTCGTGCTGATGTTCGCGCTCTGGGTCGGCGACAACATCCCGAACCGCCACGACCTGGTCTGGCTCGCCAAGGGCGGCGGCCTGTTCAGCAAGCACAGCCACCCGCATTCGCGGAAGTTCAACGCCGGCCAGAAGCTGATCTTCTGGGCGGTGATCCTGGGCGGGCTGTCGCTGACCCTCTCGGGCATCGGGCTGATGTTCCCCTTCGAGACGGCCATGTGGGGCAAGACCTTCGCCCTGCTCGGCGACATCGGGATCCAAGGGCTGCCCAGCGACGTTACGCCCAGGATGGAGATGCAGTTCAACAGCATCTGGCACGGCGCCGTCGGCCTTGTGATGATCGCCATCATCATGGCGCACATCTATCTCGGGACGGTCGGCATGGAGGGCGCCTTCGACGCCATGGGCTCCGGGCGCGTCGACGAGAACTGGGCGCGCGAGCATCACGACCTCTGGGTCGCCGACCTGAGGGACGAACCCGTCGAACAGGCACGCCGGCCGCTGCCGGCCGCCGAGTGAAAGGAACGCGATGACCCGGCGCCCTGCGCCAACCCTTGCCGCTTTCGCCCTGCTGATGCTGGCGACCGCCGCGACCCCGGCCGCGGCGCTAACCCAGCAGGAAGCCGAGACCCTGGTCGCCGAGCGCTTCGGCGTCGAGGTCCTCAAGGCCCGGCCCGGCTACCTCGCGGGGCGCCTGGTCTGGCTGGTCACGGTGATGAATCCGGGCGCCGACTCGAACAGCGCCTTCGTCGTCTCGACCGTCGCCGTCGACGAGGAGACCGGGGAGCCGGTGCTGGACTTCGAGCGCATCGAGACGGGCCGCCCGGCTGCGGCCGGGCCGCCGGTCACCCGCCAGGAAGCCCCGGCGACCGGGCTCGCACCGCCGGCCGGCGCCGACGGCGCCTCGGGCGGGTGACCCTGCCGTGAGGCCGGGACTGCGCGCCCTGGCCGTGCCGGTCGCGGCGCTGCTGGTCGCCCTAGCGCCGGCAGGGGCGGTCCGCGCCGAGCTCTCCGGCCACGGCGGCTTCGTCAAGGCGGTCGCCTTCTCGCCCTCCGGCGAGCAGGCGCTGACCGGCTCCTTCGACTACACAGTGATGCTCTGGGACCTCGCGAGTGGTCGCGCCCTGGCCGTGCTCAACGAGCACGAGGCCGCCGTCAACGCCGTCGCCATGCTGCCCGGCGGGGAGCGCGCGCTCTCGGCGAGCGACGACGGCACGCTGCGGCTCTGGGACCTGGCCGAACAGCGCGCCACCGCGGTGCTCTCCGGGCACCAGGGCAAGATCCAGGGCCTCGCGCTCTCGCCCGACGGACGCCTCGCGGCCAGCGCCGGGTGGGATCGCACGGTCAGGCTCTGGGACCTCGAGGCCGGCCGCCTGCTGCGCAGCCTCGAGGGGCACGAGAACAACGTCAACGCGGTCGCCTTCTCGCCCGACGGGACGCGCCTTGCCAGCGCCTCCTACGACCTGACGATCCGGCTCTGGCGGACCGGGGACGGCACCCAGCTCGCCCGGCTCGAGGGCCACGAGGGCGGCGTCACCGGCATCGCCTTCCTGCCCGACGGCCGGCGGCTCGTCTCGACCGCCGCCGACATGACCGTGCTGCTGTGGGACGCCGAGACCGGCGCGCAGCTGGCCGAGCTCGGCCAGCACGAGGCGCCGATCTTCGCGCTCGCGGTCTCGCCCGACGGCCGCTGGGCCGCCAGCGCCGGCGCCGACCGCGTGATCCGGCTCTGGCCGCTCGGCCAGGAAGGCACGGGCGAGGAGGGCGCGCCGCGGGTCCTGCCGGGCCATCTGGCGCCGGTCTGGTCGCTCGCCTTCTCGCCCGACGGCACCCGCCTGCTGTCGGGCGGCGCCGACGAGGTAGCGCGCCTCTGGGACCTGGCGAGCGGCGAGGAGCTGGGCGTCACCGTGGCCGCCGGTCCGAGCCCCCTCGTCGACCCGCTGGACGACGACGAGAGCCGCGGCGCCGCGCTGTTCAGAAAGTGCGCCATCTGCCATACCGTCGAGCCGGGCAGCCAGAACCGCGCCGGGCCGACGCTCCACGGCCTGTTCGGCCGCGAGGCCGGCGCGGTCGAGGACTACCGCTACTCCGACGCCCTGAAGCACAAGGACATCGTCTGGACCGACGAGACCGTCTCCAGGCTGTTCGAGCTCGGTCCGGACGTTTACGTGCCGGGCACCAAGATGCCGATGCAGCTGATTCCCGATCCCGGGGACCGGCGGGCGCTGATGACCTACTTGAAGCGGGTCACCGAAGCGTCCAAGAACTAGACGCCAAAAACCGTCCTAGAACCAGACGACAGAAAAACGCCAGGAGGGGAGACGAGAATGAGGGCATTCGTTGCAGGGGTCTGCGCCGCCGTGCTGATCGCAGTCGGCTCCTATTTCGTGCTGGAGTCGCTGGGCATGAGCTCCAGCCAGGTCTACTCGACCTCGAACGTGCGCCTGGGCGACTGAGCCCCGGCAGGGGCCGGGATTCAGGCCGTCCCCTCAGACCCCCAGGTAGCGCGCCTGCAGCGCCGGCTCGGCGGCAAGCGCCGTCGAGCTGCCGGTCCAGGCGACGCGGCCCTTCTCCAGGATGGCGTGGCGGTCGCAGAGGCCGATCAGGTCGGCGACGTTCTTGTCGATCACCAGGATCGCCAGGCCTTCGGCCTTGAGCCGCGCGAGCACGCGCCAGATCTCGGCGCGGATCCTCGGCGCCAGGCCCTCGGTCGCCTCGTCGAGGATCAGCAGCTTCGGGTTGGTCAGCAGGGCGCGGCCGATCGCCAGCATCTGCTGCTCGCCGCCCGACAGCTCGTTGCCGTAGGCGCCGCGCCGCTCGGCCAGCACCGGGAACAGCGCCTCGACGTCGGTAAGACGCCAGCGTCCGCGCCGCGCCGTGGCGACCAGGTTCTCGCGCACCGTCAGGTTCGGGAAGACCTGCCGACCCTCCGGCACCAGGCCGAGGCCGGCACGTGCCACGACGAAGGAGGGGCGGCCGGCGATCTCGGCGGACTCGAAGCGGATCGAGCCGGCGGTCGGCCTGAGCAGGCCCATGATCGAGCGCACCGTCGTCGTCTTGCCCATGCCGTTGCGCCCGAGCAGGGCCAGCGCCTCGCCGGCGCCGACCGAGAGCTCGACGCCGAACAGCACGCGGCTGCTGCCGTAGGCGGCCTCCAGGCCGCTGACCGTCAGCACCGGCCCGTCTCCGGCGCATCGGGCGCCTCGCTGCCCAGGTAGGCGGCCTGGACCTCGGCGTTCCCGCGGATCTGCTCGGGGTCCCCGGTCGCCAGGATGCGGCCGCCGACCATCACGGTGATGCGGTCGGCGAGCGCGAAGACGGCGTCCATGTCGTGCTCGACCAGCAGCATGGTGACGCGGCCCTTGAGGCTCTGCAGCAGCGCGACCATGGCGCGGCTCTCCTCCGGCGCCATGCCGGCGGTCGGCTCGTCGAGCAGCAGCAGGCGCGGCCGCCCGGCCAGCGCCAGGGCGATCTCGAGCTGGCGCTGCTCGCCGTGCGCCAGGTCGCCGACCGGCACCTGCGCACGCGGCGCCAGGCCGACCTCCTCGAGCAGCGCGGCGGCGCGCCGCGCCAGGGCCGGGTCGCGCCCGGCGGGCCGCAGGAAGCCGAAGCTGTGGCCGCCGGCGACCTGGACCGCGAGGCGGGCGTTCTCCAGGACGGTGAAGCGCGGGAACAGGCTGGTGATCTGGTAGGAGCGGCCGATGCCGGCGCGCGCCCGTGCCGCGGCGTCCAGGCCCTGGATCTCGCGGCCGGCGAAGCGGATGCGTCCGGCGTCGGGCGCCAGCTCCCCGGCGAGCAGCCCGGTCAGCGTCGTCTTGCCGGCGCCGTTGGGACCGATCACCGCGCGCAGCTCCCCGGCCTCCAGCGCGAGCGCCACCCCGGCGCAGGCCTGGACGCCGCCGTAGGCCTTGGTCAGCGCCTCGCAGCTCAGCAGCGGCTCAGCCATGGCCGGAGCGCTCCCCGGGCCGGCGCAGCAGGCCGGCGAGGCCGCCGCGCGCGAACAGCACGACCAGGATCAGGATCGGCCCGAGCGCCAGCTGCCAGTGCTCGGTCGTCTCCTTCAGCGCGAACTCCAGCAGCAGGAAGGCCGTGGCGCCGAGCAGCGGGCCGTAGAGCCGGCCCATGCCGCCGAGGATGACGATGATCAGCAGCTCGCCCGACAGCGGCCAGGACAGGAAGGCCGGGCTGACGAACTCGGTCAGGTTGGCGATCAGGGCGCCGGCGAGGCCGGTCAGCGCACCGGAGACGACGAAGGCGGCGAGCTTGTAGCGGTAGGGCGAGAGCCCGAGCGCGGTGATCCGCCGCTCGTTGTCGCGGATGCCCATCAGCGCCCAGCCAAAGCGCGAGCGCACGACCGCCGCCTTGCCGAGCAGCACCAGGAAGACCAGGGCGAGGCAGAGGTAGTAGAAGGCGAGGTCGACGTCGAGGTCGAGCGGCGCCAGCTCCGAGCGGGCGAAGAGGCTGAGCCCGTCCTCGCCGCCGTAGTCCGGCAGCGAGACGAAGAGGTAGTAGATCATCTGCGCGAAGGCGAGGGTGATCATGATGAAGTAGAGCCCGCTGGTGCGCACGCAGAGCGCGCCGATGGCGAGCGCCAGCAGGGCTGCCACCAGCACCGCGAGCGGGAAGGCGATCCAGGCGTTCGAGGTGCCGGGAATCTCCAGCCCGAACAGCAGGAAGGGGCCGAGCAGGAAGTCGTGGTAGGCCAGGATCGCCACGGTGTAGGCGCCGGCCCCGAAGAAGGCGGCGTGGCCGAAGGAGACCAGGCCGCCGTAGCCGAGCAGCAGGTTGAGCGCGCTCGCCGCCAGGGCGTAGATCAGGATCCGCGCGGCGAGGTCGAGGCTCCACTCCAGCCCGAAGCCAAAGGCGACCGCGGGCCAGGCCAGGAAGGCGAGGCCGAGCAGCAGGCCGTCGGCGTGGTCGCGCAGGAGCCGGCTAGCCATGGGGCGGGAACAGGCCGCGCGGGCGCCAGACCAGGACGGCGGCCATCAGGATGTAGATGGCCATGGCCGCGACCGCGCTGCCCAGGGTGCTGGCCGCCGAGGCGTCGAGCAGCCGGCCGAACAGGCCGGGCAGGAAGGCGCGGCCCCACACGAAGGTCAGGCCGACCAGCAGCGCCGCCACGAAGGCGCCGCGGATCGAGCCGATGCCGCCGATCACGATGACCACGAAGACCGGGATCAGGATGCTCTCGCCCATGCCGATCTCGACCGCGTAGATCGGGCCGGCGAGCGCACCGGCCAGGGCCGTCAGCGCCGCGCCGAGGGCGAAGACGACGGTGTAGAGCCGGTCGATGTCGACGCCGAGCGCGCCGACCATCTCGCGGTTCGAGGCGCCGGCGCGGATCAGCATGCCGAGGCGCGTGCGCGTGACCAGCAGGTAGAGCCCGAGCGCGACCGCGAGGCCGACCAGGATCACCATCAGGCGGTAGGCCGGGTAGGGCGCGCCGGGCAGGATCTCGATCGTGCCGCCGAGCAGGGCCGGGGGGTCGAGGCGCAGCGGCCGCGCGCCCCAGAGGATCTTGGTCGCCTCGTTGAAGAAGAGGATCAGCCCGAAGGTCGCCAGCACCTGGTCCAGGTGGTCGCGGGCGTAGAGCCGGCGCACGACCAGCAGCTCGACCGCCGTGGCGACGGCCGCCGTGGCGGGCAGGGCGGCGGCAAGCCCGAGCAGGAAGGAGCCGGTCTCCAGCGACACCCAGGCGCAGAAGAAGGCGCCCAGCATGTAGAGCGAGCCGTGCGCCAGGTTGACCAGGTTCATGATGCCGAGCACGAGCGTCAGCCCGGCGGCGATCAGGAACAGCATGACGCCGTACTGCAGGCCGTTCAGGGTCTGCTCGAGGATCAGCAGCATGGCGATAGGAAAGCCTGTTCAGGGACGAAGGGCGGTCCTCGGGAGATCGCTCCCGGGCCGCCCCCGCCGTGGGGGGGGGGGGGGGGGGGGGGGGGGGGGG
>NZ_JBBDQW010000033.1:0-14454 GCF_040905785.1 Tistlia sp. | reverse complement strand
CCGCCCCGGCCCCCCCCCCGCCGTCGCGACGCCGGGGCGTCGCGCTACATCTTGCACTCTTCGGCGAAGGCGTCGCCGTGCTCCTCGAAGGCCGTGCCGATGACCCTGTTGGTCAGCACCTCGCCCTCCTTGACGACCTCGCGCACGTAGATCGTCTGGATCGGGTGGTGGTTGCTGTTGAACCGGAAGGCGCCGCGCGTCGAGTCGAAGTCGGCCGCCTCCAGCGCCGTGCGGAAGGCGTCCTTGTCCTCGAGGCCGCCGGTCGCCGCCAGCGCCGAGGCGATCAGCCGCGCCGCGTCGTAGCCCTGGCTGGCGTAGAGCGAGGGCAGGCGGCCGTAGGCCTTCTGGAAGTTCTCGACGAAGGCCTTGTTGGCGGCGTTGTCGAGATCCTTGCTCCACTGCGAGGAGTTGACGACGCCGAGCGCCGGCTCGCCGACGGCGCCGAGGATGCCCTGGTCGAAGGAGAAGGCTGGGCCGAACAGCGGGATCTGGCCGTTGAGGCCGGCCTGGGCGTACTGCTTCAGGAAGGAGATGCCCATGCCGCCGGGCAGGAAGAAGAAGACCGCCTCGGGCTTGGCGTCGCGCAGGGCGGCCAGCTCGGCGGCGTAGTCGGTCTGGCCGAGCTGGGTGTAGACCTCGCCGGCGATCTCGCCCTTGTAGTAGCGCTTGAAGCCGGCCAGGGCGTCCTGGCCCGCCGGGTAGTTCGGCGCCAGGATGTAGGCGTTCGCGAAGCCCTGGTCCTGGACGTACTGGCCCATGGCCTCGTGCAGGTTGTCGTTCTGCCAGGCGACGTTGAAGTAGTTCTCGTGGCAGCCCTTGCCGGCGAGCAGCGAGGGGCCGGCGTTGGGGCTAATGTAGAAGACGTCCTCGCGGGTCACCTTCGGCACCACGGCGATCGCCAGGTTCGACCAGACGATGCCGGTCATGATGTCGACGCCGTCGCGCTCGACCATGCGGTTGGCGATCTCGGTGGCGATGTCGGGCTTCTGCGCGTCGTCCTCGACGAGGACCTCGACCGGGACGCCGCCGAGCGCGCCGTCGCCTTCCTCGACCGCGAGCAGGAAGCCGTCGCGGATGTCGATGCCGAGGCCGGAGCCGCCGCCCGACAGCGTGGTGATCATGCCGATCTTGACCGGATCGGCGGCGCCCGCCGGTCCGGCGAGCACGGGCATGGCCGCGACGCCAACGGCGGCGGCCAGCGCGATGAGGCGCGTCTTCATCGGATCTCTCCCCTGGAAAACCCTGTTCTTTCGGTTCTTCTGGCGCCGCCCCCCGGCACTGCCCCGACGCGGCGCGCCCGGCACTCTAGCCGAAGATTCGGCCAGACTGAATCAGTCTGTGACGGAAAGGGCAAGGAGGAGGGAGCCGGCGCCCGCCGATCGTCGCCCGGGCGCCGGCGCCGCGACGGCGCCTCAGGCGAAGGCCTTGAAGGCGATCAGGGTGAAGGTGTCCTGGATGCCGGGCAGGGTCTGGATGTGCTCGGTGACGAAGTGGCCGATGTCGGTCCCTTCCTCCAGGTAGCACTTGATCATCAGGTCGTACTGGCCGGAGGTCGAGTGGACCTCCGAGACCTGCTCGACGTTCTGCACCAGCTCGTCGGCGACGGCGTAGGCGCGGCCGAGCTGGCACTTGATCTGGACGAAGATGGTCTGCATGGCGGGGCCATCATAGTCGGCCGGGCCCCTACGAGAAAGAGGCCACCCGGTCGGGGCGGCCTCTCGTTCGTCGGGACGCGCGGGAAGCGCGAAGGCTCAGGGCTCCAAGGCGACGGCCGGGACCTCGCGCAGGATGAAGGCCGGGACGTGGTCGCCGAAGGGCGTCTCGCCGACCGGCTCGGCCTCGGACTCCTCGCCGCGGCCGCGGCGCGAGCGCGTCGCCTCGCCGCGCGGCTTGGCGGCGCGCTTCTCGGACGTCGGCCTGGCGCGGCGGCCCGGCTTGGCCCGGCCCTCGGGCTCGGCCGCGCTGTCGGCCTCGACCTTTTCGGCCTCGACCCTCTCGGGCTCGCGGCTCTCGGTCTCGTGCTGCGTGGGCTCGTGCTGCGTGGGCTCGTGCTGCGCGGGCTCGCGCTGCTCAGGCTCGGGCGAGGCCGCTTCCGGCGCCTCGGCGGCCCGCTCCTCGGGCGCCGCCGACGCTGCGGCGACCGGGCTCTCCTCGCGTCCGCTGTCGCGTCCGCTGCGGCGCTTGCGGGTGCGGCGGGGTTTGGCCTCGCCGTTCTCGGGCGCAGCCTCGGTCTCGGCCGACGCGGCGGCCGCGGTGCCGAGGAGGTCGCCGCCCGCGGCGCCGGACTGCTCGATCCGCCCGCCAATCAGCTTGTGCAGGCTGGCCAGCAGTTTCTCGTCGTCGCGGGTCGCCAGCATGTAGGCCTTGCCGCTGCGGCCGGCGCGGCCGGTGCGGCCGATGCGATGGATGTAGTCCTCGCTGTGGATCGGCACGTCGAAATTGAAGACGTGGCTGACCCGCGGGATGTCGAGACCGCGGGCCGCGACGTCGGAGCAGACCAGCAGGCGGATCTCGTCGTTCTTGAAGCGCTTCAGGGTCTCGACGCGCGCCGGCTGGGCCATGTCACCGTGCAGCGACTCGGCGTCGTAGCCGTGGCGCTTCAGGGACTTGTAGACGAGGTCGACGTCGCGCTTGCGGTTGCAGAAGATCAGCGCCGACTGGATCTCGTCCTTCTCGCCCTCGAGCAGGCCGCGCAGCGCCGCGCGCTTGGATTTGGGGTCGCTGTTGCAGAACAGGACGCGCTGGGTGACCGTCTCGGCCGGCGAGGCCGGCGGGGCCACCGAGACCTCCTTGGGGTTCTGCAGGAACTTATTGCCGAGCTTGCGGATCTCCGGGGCCATGGTCGCCGAGAAGAACATGGTCTGGCGCAGGGGCGGCAGCAGGCCGACGATGCGCTCGACGTCGGGCATGAAGCCCATGTCGAGCATGCGGTCGGCCTCGTCGATGACCAGCAGCTTCGTGTCGGCGAGCAGGATCTGGCCGCGCTCGAAGAGGTCGAGCAGGCGCCCCGGCGTGGCGATCAAAACGTCGACGCCGCGCTGCAGGACGAGCTGCTGGTCCTTCACCGATTCGCCGCCGATCAGCAGCGCCTTGGTCAGGCGGTGGTACTTGCCGTAGCGGTCGAAGCTCTCGGCGACCTGGGCAGCCAGCTCGCGCGTCGGCTCCAGGATCAGCGAGCGCGGCATGCGCGCGCGGCCCCGGCCCTCGGCCAGGATGTCGATCATCGGCAGGGTGAAGCCGGCGGTCTTGCCGGTGCCGGTCTGGGCGACGCCGAGCACGTCGCGGCCCATCAGGATCATCGGGATGGCTTTTGCCTGGATCGGCGTCGGCGTCTCGTAGCCGAGCTCCGTCAAGGCGCGTAGGGTCTCCGGACGGAGACCGAGATCTTCAAATTTCATGTGGCTCCGGAAGGTCATATCGAGAAGGCGGCGGACGCCCGGTTATTCGGTGCGTCCTGCTCCTGGCCTTCGATGTGGCGATTTCTATGCGGCTTTCAACCACATAAGTCAAGCTTATGCCCGCCGAATGCCCCGGTTGGAGGGCTGTCTTGGCCGGGCGGCGGCCCTGTGCTATGCGCATAATGACGAGTAATGCTTTCAGATCCCTTGCCGGAACAAGACAGAAATGCTCGTCGACCCCCAAGACTCCCTGCTCCTGATCGTCGATGTCCAGCAGCGCCTGGCGCCCGCCGTCGCCAGCCACCGGGCGGTCGAGGCGCGCATCGCGACGCTGATCCGCGGCGCCCGGCGGCTCGCCATCCCGGTGCTCGCCAGCGAGCAGTATCCCCAGGGGCTGGGGCCGACAGTACCGGCGCTCGCCCAGCTGCTGGCGCCGGCCGAGCGGATCGCCAAGCGGGCCTTCTCCTGCGCCGCCGAGCCGGGCTTCCTGGCGGCGTTGCGCGAGTCGGGGCGCGGCCAGGTCGTGATCTGCGGCATGGAGGCCCACGTCTGCCTGCTGCAGACAGCGATCGAGCTGGTCGAGGCCGGCTTTGTCGTCTTCGCCGTCGCCGACGCCCTGGGCTCGCGCGACCCGGCCAACCGCGAGGCGGCGCTCGCCCGCATGGCCGGGCAGGGCATCGAGGTGGTGACCGGCGAGATGGTGCTGTTCGAGTGGCTGCGCCGATCCGATCACGAAGGCTTCCGCGACCTGCTCGGCCTGATCAAGTGAGCGCCCAGAAACCCGCCCCGCCACCCGCCCGGATGCCGCTCGCCCTGCTGCCCGGCCTGCTGCTCGACCGCCGCCTCTGGCGCCACCAGGAGGCCGCGTTGGCCGACCTCGCCGAAACCTGGGTCGCCGACTTCGACGGCCTCGACAGCGTCGAGGCCATGGCCGAGCGCGTCCTGGCGGCGATGCCGGAGCGCTTCGCGCTCTGCGGCCTGTCGATGGGCGGCTACGTCGCGCTCTCGGTCGCCCGCCTGGCGCCCGGGCGGGTCGAGCGCCTGTGCCTGATGGACACCCGCGCGGCACCCGACAGCCCCGAGGTCACGGCGCGCAGGCGCGGCCTGCTGGAGCTGGCGCAGAAGGGCCAGTTCAAGGGCGTGACGCCGAAGCTGCTGCCGCTGCTGGTCCACCCCGACCGCCTGGAGGACGCGGCTCTGACCGGCGACCTCATGGCCCAGGCCGAGCGCATCGGGCGCGACGGCTTCACCCGCCAGCAGACCGCCATCATGAACCGCCCCGACGCGCGCCCCTGGCTCGCCGGCATCCGCTGCCCGACCCTGGTCATGGTCGGCCGCCAGGATGCCCTGACGCCGCTCGAGAACGCCACCGAGCTCGCCGCCGGCATCCCCGATTCGCGCCTCGTCGTGGTCGAGGACTGCGGCCACCTGCCGCCGCTCGAGCGCCCGGAGGAGACCAGCCGCCAGCTCCGCCAGTGGCTGCTGAGGTAGGGGCTGCCGAGGTAGGGGCCGCCGAGGTAACCGCGGCCCTGGCGTCCGCCTCGCCGCTCACGCGGAGGGTGCCGGAGTCTGCGCTGCGGCCGCCTTCTCTAGGTTCCCCGCCTGCGCGGGGATGACGAGGACGAGGGCGCGGCGCCTTCATGGCTGCAGAGCCGTTGCCGGGCGCGCGGCCGGTCCTATACTCGGGAGCAACGTCCCCCTCCGCCACGCAGGTTCCACATGGTCCCCATCCGCTCCCTTACGGCACTGGCGCTGATCCTCGGTCTCGCCGCCTGCAACCTGGCGTCGACGCGCCCCGCCTACGTCTACGACGCCTACCACCTGGGGGTGCTGAGTGGGCCGGCGGCCCAGGGCGGCATGGCGGCCTTTTTGGTCGGCGAGCCCTTTCCGGGCGAGGAGCCGGCGCTCAGGCGGGCCGTGGAGTACGCCCTGACCGAGCAGCGCTTCGGGCCGGTCTTCCCGGTCACCACCGAGCCGAGCCCGGCGCTGCGCGACTCGCCCTACAAGGTGGTGCTGGTCTTCGATCCGGCCGGCGGCTGGGACGGCTATGCCGCCTGCAAGCACGGCGAGCTGCCGCGCAGCGTCGGCCGCCGAGGCGAGAGCCTGGAGGTGCTGGCGCTGTTCTGCGAGGGGCACCGCCTGATGACCTCGACCCAGGGCCGCGTCGTCGCCGCCTCGCCCGCCGACCCGCGCTTCCAGGCGCTGATGAAGCAGATCGCGCTCGACCTCTTCCCGCCGTTGCGCTGGAACCGCGACGCCGACGACGCCCTGGAGGCCCGCGCGCAGTAGCTCGGCGGCGCGGCCAGGCCCCCGCAGCGGCCGGGAAGGGGCCGGTCGAGGCGCGCTCGCGATCAGCAGCCGTGCGCTTCCGGCGGATCGGGGAGGAGGGGCGCCGAGGCGAGCGGTACCGAGATCTCGACCGCCGCGCCCGAGTCCGACGGCACCACCCGCGCCCGGCCGCCGGACTGGGCGACGACGGCGGTGACCATCCGGGTACCGAAGCCGCCGTCCTGCTCCAGGTCGAAGCCGGGCGGAAAGCCGGGGCCGTTGTCGGCGACCCGGATCCGCACCCGGTCGCCGTCGCGCAGGCAGGTCACCACGATGCGGGGCGCGGCGATGGCGCCGGCGTGCTTGATCGCGTTGGTCACCAGCTCGTTGATCGCCAGGGCCAGGGCAATCGCGCTTTCCGCCGGCACCGGGCAGGCGTCCGGGGCTTCCACCCGCAGATCGACCTGCGGACCGGCTGCCTTGCGGATGCCCTCGCAAAGCGCGGGGACGACCTGCGACAGGTCGACCTCGTCGACGTTCTCCATCTGCGTGATGAGGTCGTAGGCGATGGCGATCGCGCGAACCTGGTCCCGGACGTTCTTGAAGCCCTTGCTCGAGGCGGGATCGGGGGCTCGGCGTGCCTGGGTCGACAGCAGGCCGGAGATGAGCTGGAGGTTGTTCTTGACCCGGTGGTGGACCTCCCTGAGCAGCAGCTGGTTGCGCTCCAGGGCGTTCCTGAGCTGTTCGGTCCGGGCCTCCACGGTCTTGTCGAGCTCCGCATTGGAGCGCTGCAGCGCCCGGCTCGCCTGCCTCAACTTTTCCTCGGTCGCCCGCTGCCTGTCGAGCTCCACTTCAAGGCCTTCCCGGGCCAGTCGCGCCTCGTCGCTGACGAAGGCGAGCATCAGCGTGGTGACCGCGACGGCCGCGACGAGCCCCTGGAGGGCGACAACGTTGTCGATGTCGGTCATGGCGGCGAAGGGACCGAATCCGTGGACCGCCGAGCCGATCGCGGCGCCGACGGACAGCAGAATCGCCCCCGACGCGCCCAGCACGCTGAACCGCAGCGCCGCCCAGATCAGCAGGGGGAACAGGAGGTAGACGCGCGGCAGGTCGGAGGCCGAGAAGAAGGTCCAGCCGCAGACCGCGAGCAGCGTCGCCAACAGCAGCGCCAGCTCGATCAGCGCGCCCTTGCCGAAGCGTCCGAGTCCGAGGGGGCGCCGCCTCCAGGCGAGCAGGAGCGACCCCAGGACCAGTAGCCCGAGCGCGTCTCCCAGCCAGAAGACCCGCCAGTAGTGCAGGTAGTCGAGCGCTGGATTGCCCAGCTTGTAGACCGCGGCGCCGCCCAGGGCGGCCGTGCCAGCGGCGAGGAGCGGACCGATCAGCAGGAACCGCACGAAGTCCCGCACCGTCGCGAGGGCCGGCGCGCTCCCGACGAAGCGTCGCACCAGCACGGCCGCCAGAGCCGCCTCGGAGAAGTTGACGATGCCGTAGCCGAGGGCCGCCAGGAGCGGATAGTCCGAGAAGGCGGCGGCGACCTCCATGGCGACCGTCGCGAGCAGGAACACCGGCCACAACCGGGTCCCCACGGACAGCAGGACCGCCAGCACGACCGCGTTCGGCGGCCAGAGGATGACGATGCCTTCCGGTGGCATCCTGGTCGCGATGCCGAGCTTCGCGGCGAGATAGTAGGCCAAGCAGAATCCCACCACCCCGGCCGGGAGGGCAAAGCGGCCACCGAGGGATGAGAGCCGCTCCGCCAGGGCGCTCGACGAGTCCGATAGCCGCGACAGTATCGTCACCAACTTCCCTTCGGACGGAACCGGTTCTCTGACGTGCGCCGTCAAGCGAGGGTGACGGGTCTCGGCCGAGGATTCAAGCGCGGCACCGGCCCTCAGGCCCAGGCAACGAGCCCGCCGCAACCTCCACGCCCTCGAGGAGGGGCGTCAGGGGCGGGCACAGGGCGCCCAGGGGGCAAGCTCGCCGTCGTATCGAGCCATCGATCTCACGATGTCGCGAGATGCGCGGAGCCTAGACGTCCAGGGTGTCGGTCTCGACGAAGCGGGCGTGCTCCTGGATGAAGGCGAAGCGCAGCTCGGGCTTGCGGCCCATCAGCTGCTCGACGCGCTCGGCGGTGTCCCGGATGCCGAGCGCCGGATCGTCGAGCGAGGCGGCCTCGTTGACCACGACGCGCAGCAGTGTGCGGCGCTTGGGGTCCATGGTCGTCTCCTTGAGCTGGACCGCAGGCATCTCGCCCAAGCCCTTGAAGCGGCTCACCTCGACCTTGCCGCGGCCTTTGAACTCGCTGTTCATCAGCTCCTCGCGGTGGGCGTCGTCGCGGGCGTAGAGCACCTTGCCGCCCTGGCTCAGCCGGTAGAGCGGCGGCTGCGCCAGGTAGAGCCGGCCGGCTTCGATCAGGCCCGGCATCTCCCTGTAGAAGAAGGTCATCAGCAGGCTGGCGATGTGGGCGCCGTCAACGTCGGCGTCGGTCATGATGATGACCCGCTCGTAGCGCAGCTTGTCGGGGTCGAAGGAGCCGCGCGTGCCGCAGCCCAGGGCCTGGCCGATGTCCTGGACCTCCTGGTTGGCCTTGAGCTTGTCGAAGGAGGCGCTGGCGACGTTCAGGATCTTGCCGCGCAGGGGCAGGATCGCCTGGGTCTCGCGGCTGCGCGCCTGCTTCGCCGAGCCGCCGGCCGAGTCGCCCTCGACCAGGAAGATCTCGGTGCCCTCGGCGGCGGTCCGGCTGCAGTCGGCGAGCTTGCCGGGCAGGCGCAGCTTGCGCGTCGCCGTCTTGCGGCTCATCTCCTTCTCGGCGCGCCGGCGCTGGCGCTCCTCGGCGCGCTCGACGATCCGCTCGAGCAGCAGGCGGGCGCGGTCGGGATGGCCGGTCAGCCAGTGGTCGAAGTGATCCTTGACCGTGGTCTCGACCAGGCGGGTCGCCTCGGGGCTGGCGAGCTTCTCCTTGGTCTGGCCCTGGAACTGCGGGTTCGGGATGAAGACCGAGAGCAGGCTGCAGGCGCCGCCCAGAAGGTCGTCGGCGGTGACCTGCGCCGCCTTGCGGTTGCCGACCAGCTCGCCGTAAGCCTTGAGACCGCGCAAGAGCGCGCTGCGCAGGCCCTGGTCGTGGCTGCCGCCCTCGGGCGTCGGCACGGTGTTGCAGTAGGTGCTGGTGAAGCCCTCCTCGTCGGCCGGCCAGTCGACCGCCCACTCGACCCGGCCGATGCCGTCGGACAGCCTGGCCTCGCCGGCGAAGGGCTCGCCGGTCAGGGTCCGCCGCTGGCCGAGCGCGGCCGCCAGGTAGTCCTTGAGGCCGCCGGGGAAGTGCAGGGTCGCCTCGGCCGGCGTGCGGTCGGCGGCGCCGATCAGGGCCGGCGCGCAGGACCAGCGGATCTCGACGCCGCGGTAGAGGTAGGCCTTGGAACGCGCCATCCGGTAGAGCCGCGCCGGCGAGAACTCGGCCTGGGCGCCGAAGATCTCCGGGTCCGGCACGAAGGCGATGGTCGTGCCGCGGCGGTTCTGGGTCGGGCCGAGCGGCTGCACCGGCCCGAGCGGCCGGCCCTGCGAGTAGCGCTGGGCGAAGAGCTGGCGGTCGCGGGCGATCTCGACCGAGAGCTCGGAGGCGAGCGCGTTGACCACCGACAGGCCGACGCCGTGCAGCCCGCCCGAGGTCGCGTAGGCCTTCTGCCCGAACTTCGCGCCGGAATGCAGTGTCGTCAGAATGACTTCCAGGGCGGACTTGTCACGGTACTTCGGGTGCGGGTCGACCGGGATGCCGCGGCCGTTGTCGCGCACCGTGATGCGGTTGCCGGTCTCGAGCTGCAGCTCGATGCGGTTGGCGTGGCCGGCGACGGCCTCGTCCATGGCGTTGTCGAGCAGCTCGGCGACCAGATGGTGCAGCGCGCGCTCGTCGGTGCCGCCGATGTACATGCCGGGACGCCGGCGCACCGGCTCCAGGCCCTCCAGGACCTCGATGTCCTTGGCGCTGTAGCTGTCGTCGGTCTTTGCGAGATTCTGGAAGAGATCGGCCATGACCCGCATTATAGGAAAACGCCGGAAGCCGCAGCAAGCAGATGCTGTGGAGCAGGGGGGATGCATGACAAGATCTGGTGGAGCCGAACAGGAGGAAGGCGGCGGCCCGCCGCGCCGCGAGCCGGCCCTGCGCACCCTGGCCATGCCGGGCGACGCCAATCCGAACGGCGACATCTTCGGCGGCTGGGTGCTGGCCCAGATGGACCTGGCCGGCGCCGTGCCGGCCTACGCCGCGGCCAAGGGCCGAATCGCGACGGTCGCGGTCGACGCCCTGCGCTTCCACAAGCCGGTCTCGATCGGCGACCTGGTGTCCTGCTACGCCGAGGTCACGCGGGTCGGGACGACCTCGATCGCCGTGCGCATCGAGACCTGGGTGCGGCGCCGCTTCGACGACGAGGAGCTCAAGGTGACCGAGGGCACCTTCGTCTACGTGGCGATCGACGAGGCGGGACGGCCGCGGCCGGTGCCGAAGGGCTGAGGCCCGCGCCCCGCCAGGGCGAGGCGCCGCCCCGCGGTTTAGGGAATGTTAAGCCGGCGCGGCCGACACTCGGCGCTCATTCCTTGTCCTGTGCACGTTCAGAGGCGCTCGAATCCCATGCTTTCGATCGGCGGGTTGGTCCTTGTCTTCGTCATGGTGTTCGGCGGCTACCTGCTGGCGGGCGGCAACCTCGGCATCATCCTGCACGCCCTGCCGTTCGAGATGATGATCATCGGCGGCGCCGCCATCGGCGCGCTGCTGATCGCCAACTCCATGGACGTCATCAAGAAGGCCGCGGCCGGCTTCGGCAAGATCATCAAGGGGCCCAAGTGGGGGCGCGACGACTACCGCGACCTGCTGTGCCTGATGTACATGCTGGCCAAGGTCATGAAGACCAAGGGCGTGGTCGGCCTGGAGCCGCACATCGAGCGGCCGACCGAGAGCAAGATCTTCCTGAACTTCCCGCGGATCGCGGCGGACCACCACGTCACCGACCTGATCTGCGACACGCTGCGCATGGTGACCATGAACCTCGACGACCCGCACCAGGTCGAGGACTACATGGAGCGCCAGCTCGAAAAGCACCACGCCGAGACCGCCAAGGCGGCCGACGCACTGCAGACCATGGCCGACGGCCTGCCGGCGCTCGGCATCGTCGCCGCCGTGCTCGGCGTCATCAAGACCATGGCCTCGATCGACCAGCCGGTCGACATCCTCGGCAAGATGATCGGCGGCGCCCTGGTCGGCACCTTCCTGGGCGTCTTCATGGCCTACGGCATCGTCGGTCCGGTCGCCGGCCGGCTGAAGCAGATCGCCGAGGAGGAGCACCAGTTCTACGCGATCATCCGCGACACCATCACGGCCCACCTGCACGGCCACGCCGCCCAGGTCTCGGTCGAGATCGGCCGCGGCAACGTGCCGAGCCGCCTGCAGCCGAGCTTCTACGCCCTCGAAGAGGCGATCAACGCGGTGCCGAGCGAAGCCTTCGCCTGAGGCCAGCCGGGCGGCGCCGGCCCCCGAGGCGGCGCCGCTTGCCACGACCGACCCGCGCATGCAGGCTATCGCCATGCGTGCAGCCCTGGGTGCCACCCCGCCAAGACGTCCCGGGCTTGAGGCCCGAGCCGCCGCCCGCCGCTGCCCCGTCGGCGTGCCGCGGCCGTGAGCGCCGAGTGGCCCCCCTTCGTCAACCCGAAGCTGACGGTGCTCTACCGCTACTGGCGGCAGCGCTGCCTCGAGGACGGCCCGATGCCGCGCAGCCGGCTCGACCCGGTCGAGCTGCCGGGCCTGCTGTCGAACCTGATGGTCCTGGAGGTGCCGGCCGACGGCGGCGAGATCCGCTTCCGCCTCGCCGGCGAGGAGATCGAGCAGCGCTACGGCCGCTCGCTGCGCGGCCTGCGCCTGTCGGATATCTTCCCGATGGTGCGCCGGAAGGACACCTCGCACCAGTGGGCCGAGATCCTGCGCGACGCCAGGCCAAAGTACCGCCGCGGGCCCATGGCCTTCCCCGAGGGGCGGGTCTACGAGGCGGAGCGGCTGCTGCTGCCGCTTTCCGAGGGCGAGCGCCGGGTCAGCCACATCCTGGGCGCGATCTACTACCTGCCGCTGTCGCCGCAGGCCTTCGAGGACGTCGCGGTCGTCGCGACCCTGGAGGACTGAGGCGAAGGGCGCGCGAGAGACCGGGGGGACAGCCATGACGGGGGATCGGGCGGCGGAGCGGGAGCCCGCGGCCGAGAGGGACGGCGGCGCGCCGCCCCGGCAGGCCCGCGCGGTGATCATCGGCGGCGGCGTGTCCGGCTGCTCGGTCGCCTATCACCTGGCCCAGCTCGGCTGGACCGACGTCCTGCTGCTGGAGCGCAGGCAGCTGACCTGCGGCACCACCTGGCATGCCGCCGGCCTGGTCGGCCAGCTGCGCGGCTCGCGCAACATGACGCGCCTCGCCAAGTACTCGGTCGAGCTCTACGGGCGGCTCGAGGCCGAGACCGGCGTCGCCACCGGGCTGCGCCAGAACGGCTCGATCTCCCTCGCCCTGACCGCGGCGCGGGCCGAGGAGCTGCGCCGCTCGCTGGCCCTGGCCCGGGCCTTCGACATCGAGGGCGGCGAGATCGGGGCCGCCGAGGTCAAGCGCCTCTATCCGCACCTGATGACCGACGACGTGGTCACCGCCGTCCACCTGCCGGGCGACGGCCAGTGCGACCCGGCGAACGTCGCCATGGCCCTGGCCAGCGGCGCCCGCCGGAAGGGCGCGCGCATCCTCGAAGGCGTGCGGGTGACCGGCGTCGAGCAGGCCGGCGGCCGCGTCACCGGCGTGAGCTGGCAGCGCGACGGCGAGGGCGAGGGCGGGGTCGGCGAGGGCGGCGAGCGGGGCCGGATCGCCACCGACATCGTCATCAACTGCGCCGGCATGTGGGCGCGGGCGCTCGGCGCCGCCGCCGGCGTGACCATTCCGCTGCACGCCTGCGAGCATTTCTACCTGGTCACCGAGCCGATCGCGGGCCTGGGTCGCCTGCCGGTGCTGCGCGTGCCCGACGAGTGCGCCTACTACAAGGAGGACTCGGGCAAGCTGATGTTCGGCGCCTTCGAGCCGAAGGCCAAGCCCTGGGGCATGGCCGGCATCCCCGAGGATTTCTGCTTCGACCAGCTGCCCGAGGACTTCGAGCACTTCGAGCCGATCCTGGAGCAGGGCGTCCGCCGCATGCCGCTGCTCGCCAGCGCCGGCATCCACACCTTCTTCAACGGCCCCGAGAGCTTCACGCCGGACGACCGCTACTATCTCGGCGAGGCGCCGGCCTTGCGCGGCTACTGGGTCGCGGCCGGCTACAACTCGGTCGGCATCGTCTCCTCGGGCGGCGCCGGCTACGCGCTGGCGCAGTGGCTCGACAGCGGCAGCCCGCCCTTCGACCTGTGGGAGGTCGACATCCGCCGCGCCCAGCCGTTCCAGGCCAACCGCGCCTACCTGAAGGAGCGGGTCGCCGAGAGCCTGGGCCTGCTCTACGCCGACCATTTTCCCTACCGCCAGCCGGCGACGGCGCGCGGCGTGCGGCGCTCGCCGCTGCACCAGCAGCTCGAGGCGCGCGGCGCCGTGTTCGGCGAGACCGCCGGCTGGGAGCGCGCCAACTGGTTCGCCGAGCCGGGGCAGGAGCGGGCCTACCGCTACTCCTGGCAGCGCCAGAACTGGTTCAACAACGCCCGGCGCGAGCACCTGGCGGTGCGCCGGGGCGTCGGCCTCTTCGACCTCAGCTCCTTCGGCAAGATCCGGGTCGAGGGCCGGGACGCCGCGGCCTTCCTGGAGCGGCTCTGCGCCAACCGCGTGGCCCGCGAGCCGGGCCGCGTCGTCTACACGCAGATGCTCAACGAGCGCGGCGGCATCGAGAGCGACCTGACCGTCAGCCGCCTCTCGGAGACGGCCTTCCTGCTGGTCGTGCCGGCGGCGACGCTGCAGCGCGACCTGGCCTGGCTCCGGCGCGGCCTCGGCCCGGAGGAGGCGGCGGTGATCACCGACGTCACGGCCGGCGAGGCGGTGCTGGCGTTGATGGGGCCGCAGGCGCGCGCCGTGCTGGCCGGCTGCTCGCCCAACGACTTCTCGAACGAGGCGCACCCCTTCGGCACCTGGCGCGAGATCGAGATCGGCTGGGGCCTGGCCCGCGCGCACCGGGTCAGCTACGTCGGCGAGCTCGGCTGGGAGCTCTACGTCTCAGCGGAGCAGGCGGCCCATGTCTTCGAGGCGCTGGAGGCGGCGGGGCAGGCGCACGGCCTGGCGCTCTGCGGCCTGCACGCACTCGACTCCTGCCGCCTGGAGAAGGGCTTCCGCCACTTCGGCCACGACGTCAGCGACGAGGACCACGTTCTGGAGGCCGGCCTCGGCTTCGCGGTCAGTTCGGAAAAGGACGCCTTCGTCGGCCGCGAGGCGGTCCTGCGGAAGCGCGAGGCCGGGCTCGAGCGGCGGCTCGTGCAGTTCCGGCTGAGCGATCCCGAGCCGCTGCTCTACCACAACGAGCCAATCCTCAGGGACGGCCGGACCGTCGGCATCCTGACCTCCGGCGCCTACGGGCACTTCCTGGGCGCTGCGGTCGGCATGGGTTGGGTTCCCTGCAAGGGTGAGAGCGCCGAGGCGCTGCTCGCCTCGACCTACGAGATCGACGTGGCGGGCCGGCGGGTCGCCGCCGAGGCGTCGCTGAAGCCCTTCTACGACCCGGGCGGCGCCCGCCTGCGCGGCTGAGCCGCCATCCGGCCCAAACGCAAGCGGGCCGCCCCGAGGGGCGGCCCATCCGGTCCAAACGCAAGCGG
>NZ_JBBDQW010000032.1:29184-40414 GCF_040905785.1 Tistlia sp. | reverse complement strand
TTCCCGCGCGTCGCCGGCAAGCTCGCCTGGATGGCGGTCGAGACCATGGTCGCCCGCCAGCTAACCCTCTTCGCGGCGCGCGAGAAGGACAGCGGCCGGCGCTGCGACATCGAGGCCGGCATGGCCAAGCTGCTGGCGGCGCGCGTCGCCTGGTCGAACGCCGACGCCGCGCTGCAGATTCACGGCGGCAACGGCTACGCCCAGGAGTATCGAATCAGCCGCGTGCTCTGCGACGCCCGCATCCTCAACATCTTCGAGGGCGCCGCCGAGATCCAGGCCCAGGTCATCGCCCGCGGCCTGCTCGCCCGCGGGCGCAATTGACGACGGCGCCGGGAAGGGCCGTGCCGGCCAGGGACCGGCGGCGGCGCCCCCTCCTGCTCCACCTTTTGGTGCTCCTCGCCCTGGCCTGCCTCGCGCCGCCGGCGGTCGCCGCAGAGGAGCGCGCGCCGATCCTCGAAAGCCCCTTCTCGCTCGGCGACGCCGAGTTCCGCCGGTCCTGCCAGCGCGCGCGCGGCTACAGCCGGGACCAGTGCAACTGCGCGGTGCGAGCCCTCGACCGGGGCTTCGCCGGCAAGGACCGCGACATAGGGCTGCTCTACCTGCAGCTCACCCTGATCGCCGAGCACGACGTCGAGGCGATCATGGGCTGGCTCGAGGAAGGCGGCGACGGCCCCTGCCCGCGCAAGGCCGCCGGCCCCGTCGTCCAGGAGATCGCCCGACTGCACCTGGCGCCGGGCTACCTGCACGGTGCGTTGCGCCTGCTCGAGATCTCGCCCGAGCGCTTCAAGGCGTGGGAGCGACGCGACGAGATCCTGGCGGTCCGCGCAAGCTGCCTGCCGGCGCCGCCCTCGGTGGTCGCGCAGGCCCGGCGCATCGAGGCCTGCATCGAGGAAGCCCTCGAGATCAAGCACTGCTCGCGCTGCCACGACTACCGCGGCGTCGACCTCATGGAGTGAGGCGCTTCCGGGGCAGGAGCCCCTCAGGGCGCGATCGGCCCGTCGCCGGAATGTTCCGGCAGGTCCTCGGCCGTGCGGTACCAGGACAGGCGGCTGGCGACCCAGACGTGGCGGCGCGGCCTCAGCGCCTCGGGATCGTCGAGGCTCGGCAGGTTGAGATCCAGGGTCGGACCCGGCTCGCGCGTTCGATAGACCAGCTGGCTGCCGCAGGCGGCGCAGAACTCGCGCTGGCCCCAGTCGGAGGAGCGGTGCACCCGCGGCTCGCCCTCGGTGTAGCCGAACCCGGCGCGGGGCACTGTGACCCAGACCATGGCCGGCGCGCCCGAGAGCTTCTGGCAGATCCGGCAATGGCAGTAACCGGCGTCGAGCGGCGCGGCGGTCACCCGGTAGCGCAGGGCACCGCACAGGCAGCCGCCCGTCAGGGGAAGCGCGGTCGCGGGAATGGTCGGGGGGGCTGTCATCGGGGCGAGCCTTCCTGTCTTCGAAGGAGCGTCGCCATCCTGGCACAGCAAAGGCCGCGCGGCCCAGGGGCGGCGCGGCCTCGAAGAGTTCCCTCGCAAGTTCGGCCGGGACGCGCAGCGGCGTCCCGCGGCGTCAGCCCTGGCGGGCCTTGAAGCGCGGGTTCTTCTTGTTGATCACGTAGACGCGGCCCTTGCGGCGCACGAGGCGGCAGTTCTTGTCGCGCGTCTTCGCGGTCTTGAGCGAGTTGATGACCTTCATCGGAATGACCCTTGCCGGCGGCGCTGCCGGACCTCTCGGCTTGTCGGAAGGCGCGCTATATATCGGGCGCCCGGACCGCTGTCAACGTGGCTCGCGCCGCGGCGTGGGGGCCGTCGGCCCGGCGGAGGCGAGGCGGCGCCTACCAGTCGGACAGCAGCTTGTTGGCCCGCGTCGAGAGCGCGTGGAAGCGATAGAGCTTGAGCTCCCCGGCATCGAGCGCGGCCTTGCGCAGCGTCCAGAGCTCGGCCTCCTCCTTGACGATCTGGCCCTGCTCGGCGTCGAGCTGCTGCTTGCCGACATCGGCCATGAAGCCGCTCCAGCCCTCGACCAGGGCCTCGCGGTACTGGGCGGTCACGTCTGCCGCGACGCGCAGATCGAGACCCAGCTCCTTGAGCGTCTCCGAGTAGTCCTCGGCGCGCCACGGCTGGGCCGCGGTCGCCTCGGCGTTGCGCCAGCGCTCGTAGATCGGCCCTGCGGTCTCGCCCTTGACGAAGTCGGTGATGATCAGCTGGCCCTTGGCCTTCAGGCCCTCGGCGATGGCGCTGAGAGCGCCGAGCTTGTTCTCGACGCCGAACAGCGCCTGGCGGACCAGGATGCAGTCGTAGCCGGCGCGCTTGACCTCCAGGTTCTCGATGTCGCAGGCGGTGACCGCCGCCTTGCGGGCCAGGCCGGCCTTCTCGGACAGGGCGGCCGCGGCCTGGGCGAGGCCGGGGTTCGGCTCGAGGGCCGTGACCCAGCTGCCGAATTCCTGGGCGATCAGGCGCGCCGAGCCGCCGAGGCCGGAGCCGATTTCCAGCACGCTCATGGATTCGTTGAGGCCCACGGGCTTGATCAGTGCGCGGGTCTGGTCGGCCTCGCCGGGACTGTTGAAGCCCTCGCCCCAGAGCTGCTGGGCGAGGTCGATCCGGGGAGTCTCCCAGGCCAGACGCTCGCGCTCGTAGCGCACTTCGTGGCCAGGGGTCGGGTCGCCGGCCGCGAGCCGGCGATGCACTTCCAGGTCGTAGCCGTCCCACCAGGCCTTGAGCCGCAGCCCCAGCGGCAGCTTGCCGCCGGCCTTGGTTTTCCGTTGACTGTCGTCGGCGATTGACATGCCGTGTGGCCCACCTCGCCTGATGCCCATGACTCCTGGCAGAAAGCCTAGTCGGTTATCGTGAAGCCATCGTTAACACACGAACGAAGCCCGGCCGGACCGCCGCCGCTCCACGGTGGCGACCGCAGCCCGCTGCACGCGCTAGCCGAGATTCCGGAGGCGGGCTGGCTGGACCTCTCGACCGGCGTCAATCCTTGGCCCTACCCGCTGGTCGAAGCGACCGCCGAGAGCTGGCGGCGGCTGCCGGAGGCCGCGGCCGAGACCGTCTTCGCCGAGGCGGCGCGGCGCTACTACGGGCTGGACGGCGCCGCGGCGCTGGCGGCGGCGCCCGGATCCCAGGCCCTGATCCAATGGCTGCCGCGGCTGCTGCCGCCCCGGCGGGTCGCCGTGCTCGGCTTCACCTACAAGGAGCACGCGCGGGCCTGGGCCGCCGCCGGGCACGAGGTCGCCGAGACCGAGGACGGCCGCCTGCCGGAGGCGGCGGAGATCGCCGTGCTGGTCAACCCCAACAACCCCGACGGCGCCCGCCGGACGCCTGCCGAGCTGGCCGCCCTGGCCGGGCGACTGCGCCGCCGCGGCGGCCTGCTCGTCGTCGACGAGGCCTTCGCCGACCTCGACCCCGAGGGCTCCCTGGCCGGCCTGGACGACCTTCGCGGCCTGGTCGTGCTGCGCTCCTTCGGCAAGTTCTTCGGCCTGGCCGGCCTGCGCCTGGGCTGCGCCTTCGGCGACCCCGGGCCGATCGGCCGGCTCGCCGAGGCGCTGGGACCCTGGGCGCTGCCCGGGCCGACGCTGGAGATCGCCGCACGCGCCTTCGCGGACCGGGCCTGGATCGCGGCGACGCGCCGCCGCCTCGCCGAGGCCTCCGGCCGGCTCGACGCGCTGCTCGCGGCGGCCGGCCTCGAGCCGCTCGGCGGCACCGACCTGTTCCGGCTCGCCGACCACGCCCGCGCGCCCGCCCTGTACGAGCGGCTGTGCCGCGCCGGCATCCTGGTCCGCCGCTTTCCCGAGCGGCCGCGGTGGCTGCGCGTCGGGCTGCCACCGGACGCGGCGGCCGAGCGGCGCCTGCTGGCGGCGCTGGGCGCCTGAGCCTTGGAGGACTCCCGGGTCCTGCTGCTGCTCCTGGCGCTGCTGCTCGACGCCGTGGTCGGCGACCCGGCCTGGCTGTGGCGGCGGCTGCCGCACCCGGTCGCGCTCGCCGGCCGCGCGATCGACCGGCTCGACCGGCGACTCAACAGAAGCGGCGTCCCGCCCTGGCGCGCGCGCCTCGCCGGGGCCGCCGGGCTCGCCGTGCTGCTCGGCGCCGCCGTCCTGCTCGGCCTCGCCCTCGAGGCCCTGGGAATCTGGCCGCTCGAGGTGGTGCTGGTCGCGACGCTGCTGGCCCAGCGCAGCCTCTACGAGCACGTCGCGGCCGTCGCCGCCGCGCTGCAGGGCGACGGCGCCGGCGCGAACCTGGAAGCCGGACGGCGGGCCGTGGCGCGCATCGTCGGGCGCGATCCCGAGCGGCTCGACGCCGCCGGGGTCTGCCGGGCGGCGATCGAGTCGCTGGCCGAGAACTTCTCCGACGGCGTCGTCGCACCAGCCCTCTGGTACGCCGTCGGCGGGCTGCCGGGCCTGTTCGCCTACAAGGTCCTGAACACGGCCGATTCGATGATCGGCCACCGCAGCGAGCGCCACCGCCACTTCGGCTGGGCGGCGGCGCGCCTCGACGACCTGGTCAACCTGCCGGCCTCGCGCCTCTCGGCGCTGCTGATCGCCCTCGCCCGACCGCAGCGCCTGCCGCAGGCCCTGGGCGCGGTCCGCCGCGATGCCGGGCGCCACCGATCGCCCAACGCGGGCTGGCCGGAAGCGGCCATGGCCGGCTCTCTCGGTCTCGCCCTCGCCGGACCGCGCGCCTACGCCGAGGGCGTGGTGGAGGATGCCTGGATGAACCAGGGCGCAGAGAGCGACGCCGGGCCGGGCGACGTCGAGCGGGCGCTGCGGCGCTACCGGGACGCCTGCCGGCTCGGCTGGGTGCTCCTGGCGCTGCTCGCATTGGGTGCCGTCGCCATCAAATGAGCGCACTCGAAAGTGGTTGCCGACTCGGGCGCTTTCTGATCTTAATGATTCGTTGACTGTTCGCGTTGTAAAGCTTCACAGGTCGAGCCCGCTATTCGTCCCTGGACGATGGGCTCATCGTTCGGACCTCGGTCCGTTCCTTGTGACGCCTCCCTGTTCAACTTGCCGCCGGGCCCTCGCCCGGCGGCGTTTTTGTGTGGGCTCGCCCACCTGTGCGCCCGGCCGCACGCCAGGGCCCGCCGCCCGCGCGCAAGAGTCGCTTGACCGGGGGGTCACACCCTCATAGGCTTCGTCCCGGCAAGTTGGCAGGGTAAGGCTTCAAATAACGAGAGGGCCGCGGGCGCCACGCCGAGCGGCCCTCCGCCTTTTCGGACCCCACCTTCCGCCCCCCGACATCGACTGTTGCCCCGCTGCGTTCGCCGCTAAGGTGCGGCGCCGGGCGTGCGCCCGGGCGCACGCAACGACAGCAGGCGGGGCAGCGATCCATGGCCGAAGCCAAGTTCCTCAAGCTCGACACGCTGGCCCTGCATGCCGGCCAGCGCCCCGATCCGGTCACCGGCGCGCGCGCCGTGCCGATCTACCAGACCACCTCCTACGTGTTCCGGGACACCGACCACGCCGCCGCGCTCTTCAACCTGGAGCAGCCCGGCTACATCTACAGCCGGATCGGCAACCCGACCGTGGCCGTTCTCGAGGAGCGGATCGCCGCCCTCGACAAGGGCGTCGCGGGGATCGGCACGGCCTCCGGCCACGCCGCCCTGTTCCTGACCGTGACCACGCTGATGGGCCAGGGCGGCCACATCGTCGCCTCGCGCTCGCTCTACGGCGGCTCGATCAACCTCTTCGTCCATACCCTGCCGCGCTTCGGCATCGAGACCACCCTCGTCGATCCGCGCGACCCGGCGGCCTTCGAGGCGGCGATCCGGCCTGAGACCCGGCTGATCTTCGGCGAGCTGGTCGGCAATCCGGGCCTGGAGGTCATGGACCTGCCGGCGGTCGCCGAGGTCGCCCGGCGCCACCGGCTGCCGGTCGCCATCGACAACACCTTCCTGACGCCGTACCTGGCGCGGCCGCTCGAGCTCGGCGCCGACCTGGTGCTGCACTCGGCGACCAAGTGGCTCGGCGGCCACGGCCTGGCGATCGGCGGCCTGCTGGTCGACGGCGGGCGCTTCGACTGGGAGGGCTCAGGCAAGTTCCCGACCCTGACCGAGCCCTATGCCGGCTACCACGGCATCGACTACGCCGAGGAGTTCGGCCCCGCCGCCTTCGCCCTGCGGGCCCGCACCGAGGGCCTGCGCGACTTCGGCGCGGTGATGGCGCCGCAGACCGCCTTCTACCTGCTGCAGGGCGTCGAGACGCTGCCGCTGCGCATGGAGCGGCACATGGCCAACAGCCTGAAGGTCATCGACTTCCTGCTCGGCAACGAGGCGGTCTCCTGGGTCCTGCATCCCTCGATTCCCGAGCATCCCGACCATGCCCTGGCCGAGCGCCTGCTGCCCAAGGGCGCCGGCTCGATCGTCTCCTTCGGGGTCAAGGGCGGGCGCCAGGCCGGCCGCAAGTTCATCGAGGCCTGCCAGCTCGCCTCGCACCTGGCCAATGTCGGCGACGCCAAGACCCTGATCATCCATCCGGCGAGCACGACCCACTCGCAGATGAGCGGCGAGGAGCTGCGCGCCGCCGGCGTCGGCGAGGACATGATCCGCCTCTCGGTCGGCCTGGAGGATCCCGACGACATCGTCGCGGACCTGCGCCAGGCCCTGCGCACCTCGCAGCGCTAGGATCGAGTGCCATGGAGCTAACGATTGACGAGCGCAGCGTCTTCGCGGCCACCGGCGGCCAGCCCTTCGACGCCGGCCGGCCCGCCGTCGTGCTGGTCCACGGCGCCGGCATGGACCGCACCGTCTGGGCCGCCCAGAGCCGCTACCTCGCCCATCACGGGCGCGCCGTCCTGGCCGTCGACCTGCCGGGCCACGGCCGCAGCGAGGGCCCCCCGCTGGCGACCGTGACGGCTCTCGCCGACTGGCTCGCTCGTCTGCTCGACGCTGCCAGGCTCGAGCGGGCCGCCCTGGTCGGGCATTCGATGGGCGCGCTCGCCTGCCTGGCGGCGGCGGCGCGCCATCCCGGCCGGGTCCGCGCCCTGGGCCTATGCGGCTGCGCCGCCGCCATGCCGGTGCATCCCGACCTGCTGGCGGCGGCTGCCGCCGACCGGCACGAAGCGCTCGACATGATCAACGCCTGGGGCCACGGCGGCGGCAGCCATCTGGGCGGCCATCCTCAGGCCGGCACCTGGCTGATCGGCGGCGGCAACCGGCTGCTCGAGCGCGCCGCGCCCGGCGTGCTGTCGGCCGACCTGCAGGCCTGCGCCGGCTTCGCCGAGGGCGAGGCGCTGGCCGCACAGGTCGCCTGCCCGACGGTCGTGGTCGTCGGCGAGGACGACCGCATGACGCCGGCGCGGGCCGGGCGGCAGCTGGCCGGCCTGATCCCCGGGGCCTCGGTCGCGGCGATCGCCGACTGCGGCCACATGATGATGACCGAGAAGCCGCGCGAGACCCTGGAGGCGCTGCTGCGTCTGGCGTGACGGCGCGCGCCGGTTACACCGGCCGCGTCGGCACCCGCTCGAGCACCTCGCGCGGGTCGACGTCCAGGTAGTCCTCGACCCCGATCGCCTTGTCGATCGAGCGCCCGTCCCCGGCGAGGGGGAAGATCGCCGACTCGTAGGTCAGCTCGAGGTCCGAGAGCGCGCGCCAGAGCACCCGGCCGAAGACCGGGGCGCGCGACTCGAGCATCAGCCTGTAACCGGCCTCCAACGCCGCCCGCTCGCGCGGGTGATCGAACCGGAGCTCCTCGAGGTAGCGCCCGGTGATGTCGCGCCGGGAGGTCTCGGCGATCGCCGTGCCGACCAGCCGGTAGCGCACCCGCAGCGGCGCCGGCTCGACGTCCATGATCAGGATGTTCGGCAGCAGCGGCTTGAGGTCGTCCGGCTCGATCGCGGTGCGCGACGGCAGCAGGCCGTCGCGGCACAGGGCCTGCCAGTAGCGGTGGAAGCCGGCGATGCGCCCGGAGCTGCAGACGGCGGCGTCGCTGACGTAGGAGTGTGGGCTGCGGCTCCGGGACCCGCTCACCCGCCAGGCCCGTGCACGGCGGCGCGGCGGGAGGCGCTGCCCCCTGGGCGCGCGGCATCGGCCTTGCTATAGGCTGGCGCGGCACCCTGGTTCCCGCCCTGGTTCCCACCGACCCGAACGGAGGTCCCGAGCCTTGCCCCAGAAGCCGGCCGCACCGCTGTCACGCAGCACCTATCCGCATTTTCTGCGCATCCCGACCCGCTGGATGGACAACGACGTCTACGGTCACGTGAACAACGTCGTCTACTACAGCTATTTCGACACGGTGATCAACGACTGGCTGATCCACCAGGGCGGCCTCGACATCCGTGGCGGCGACACCATCGGCATCACGCCCGAGACCTACTGCCAGTTCCGCGCCTCCTTCAGCTTCCCCGACATCATCGAGGCCGGCCTCGCCGTCGGCCGCCTGGGGCGCAGCTCGGTGACCTACCTGATCGGGCTGTTCAAGGAGGGCGAGGCGGAGGCTGCGGCGGTCGGGCATTTCGTCCACGTCTTCGTGGATCGCCGCACGATGCGCCCGGGCGAGGCCATGCCGCCGGGCATCCGGGCCTGCCTCGAGCCGCTGGTCATCGACTGGCCCGGGAGCGCCTGAGGCAAGCGGCAAAGAAAAAGCGGCCGGGCGTCGCCGCCCGGCCGCTTCCTTGAGGTCGGCCCGATCAGGGCCTCCGGCCGTCAGGCTGCGGCGGCCTGGTTCTCGATCGCCTTGGTCTGCGAGCGCTCGACCCGCTCGATCTCGACCGAGCGCGGCTTCATCGCCTCGGGGATCTCGCGATAGAGCTCCACATGCAGCAGCCCGTTCTCCAGCTTGGCACCCTGGACCTTGATGTGGTCGGCCAGCTGAAAGGTCCGCTGAAAGGCCCGCGTCGCGATGCCGCGATGCAGGAAGGCGGGCCGCGCCTCCTCCTCGCCCTCGCTGCCGGCCTTGCGGCCCTCGATCAGCAGCTGGTTCTCGCGAACCACCACCGAGAGATCCTCCTCGGCGAAGCCGGCCACCGCCATGGAAATGCGGTAGGCGTTGTCGCCGGTCTTCTCGATGTTGTAGGGCGGATAGCTCGGCGCCTCCTCAACCCGTCCCACGGTATCCAGGACGTTCATGAGGCGGTCGAAACCGACGGTCGCGCGGAGCAGGGGCGACAGGTCATAGCTACGCATTGGCTCAATCCTCCATCAGAGCGATTTCACGTCGGCCGCCCACACGAGCGTGTCGAGCGGCCAGTCTGCGTCCGTCGACAGGCAACCCGCTTGCGGCGTAGCCTCTCGACGTTAGGCTAGATGGGCAGCTCTGGAGCCCGGATCAAGAGGCGCCAAAGCCTTGTCGTCCAAGGGGATCTTAACTTTTCCAGGCCTATGACCGACGATCGAGAGCCGCAGAACGGACGCGCCGTGCCCGCCGCCGATACCGCCATCTCCTTCCTGGACGGCACCTACCGCGAGGCCCTCGCGCTGACCCGCGAGGCGCGCGACTACGTGCTGCACCAGGAGCGCCGGGACAAGGCCGCGCTGCCGCCGGACCAGCAGCTCGTCGCGAGCTGCGAGAGCCTGCGCATGACCGCGCGCCTGACCCAGGTGGTCTCCTGGCTCATGGTCCAGAAGGCGGTGCAGGCCGGCGAGCTGGATCGCACCCAGGCCGCCGCCCCGGAGCTGCGCCTGTCCGGCCACGAGGTCTGCGGCGTCACCGAGCCCGCCGGCCCCATCGCCCTGCCGGACCGTCTGGGCGAGCTGCTCCAGCGCAGCCATGCCCTCTACAGCCGCGTCGAACGGCTGGACGCACTGCTCGATTCCCCGCCGCAGGCGCCCGACTGAGGCCTCGCGGCCACGCCATGCCGCCGGCGCATGGCTCGCCCCCGACCCATGCAAAGATCGCGCTCCTGCTCCGGCCGGGGAGGCGCCACCTGTTGCGCTGCCGGCATCCCGCCGCGCCCATTCGGAGAGCTCCCTTGTCGAACCGCCCTTCGGCCGCCCGCGCCGGTGCTTCCCTCGGCGCCCTCGCCGCCGTCGCCGCCACCTTTGTCCTCGTCGCCCTCGTCGTCGGCAGCCTGGAGTTCAGCGTCGTCTGGGGCCTGGGCGGAGTGCTCGACCTGCCGTCGGGCGTGCTCCAGGGCGGCCTGCTGGCGGCGGCCGTAGTCGCTCTGGTGATCGGCGCCCAGGCGGCGCGCCGCTCCTGGTTCGCCGAGCGCCAGGAGTTCTCGGCCTCCGGCCCGGCCGCCGACGACGCGCCGCCGGCGGCCTGACCGCAGCGACCGGCCCGACACGCCTCATCCCCCATGGTCTATCTGGAGATCGCCGCCGGGCTGGTGTGCCTGCTGGCCGGCGGCGACGCGCTGGTGCGCGGCGCCGTCGCGCTGGCGCGCCGACTCGGCATCTCGCCGCTGCTGATCGGCCTGGTGCTGGTCGGCTTCGGCACCTCGACGCCGGAACTGATGACCAGCCTGGAGGCCGCTTTCCTCGGCGCGCCGGGCATCGCCATCGGCAACGTCGTCGGCAGCAACACCTGCAACATCCTGCTGATCCTGGGCCTCGGCGCCCTGCTGCGGCCGATCGCGGTCGCGCCCGCGGCCTTCCGGCGCGACGGCAGCGTCATGGCCCTGGCCGCCCTGGCCTGCCTCACCCTGGCGTTCACGGGAACGCTGGAGCCGGTCATCGGCCTCGGCTTCCTGCTCGTGCTCGCGGTCTACCTCGTCTTCAGCTACCGCCAGGAGCGGACCGTCGGCGGCGCCTCGGCCGAGCTCCACCGCCAGGAGGCCGCCTCGGTCCCGACGGCCGCGATCGAGCCGCCCTCGCGCCTGCCGCTGGCCCTGCTGCTGGCCTTCGGCGGGCTCGCCGGCGTGCTGTTCGGGGCCCGCCTGCTGGTCGGCGGCGCGCTCGAGGTGGCCCGCGAGGCCGGCCTGTCAGAAACCGTCCTGGGCCTGACCCTGGTCGCGGTCGGCACCTCGCTGCCGGAGCTGGCGGCGACCCTGGTCGCGGCGCTGCGCCGCCAGGGCGACGTCGCCCTCGGCAACATCGTCGGCAGCAACATCTTCAACGTCTTCGGCATCCTCGGCGTCACCGCGATCGTCGAGCCGATTCCGGTGCCGCCGCAGATCCTGGCCTTCGATGTCTGGGTGATGCTGGCGGCGACGGCGGCGCTGATCGCCGCGGCCCTGTTGTGGCGCCGTCTCGGGCGGCTGCTCGGGCTGGGCTTCCTGGCCGCCTACGGGGCCTATCTCGCCGTGCTGTTCACGCAGATGGCCTGAGCCGGGCCGGGCAACCCGGGCCGTAACCCGAACAAGCGAAGGGGGGGGGGG
>NZ_JBBDQW010000032.1:0-29174 GCF_040905785.1 Tistlia sp. | reverse complement strand
GTCGGCCAGGGAGTGCCCATACGGGCGTGCATCCCCCCGCCGCCCCCCCGCACCGCACCCCAGAGGGCGCGCTACTTCTTCAGGCCGAAGCCGGCGAACCGCTTGTTGAACTTCGCCATCTGGCCGCCGCGGTCGGAGACGCGGTGCACGCCGGTCCAGGCCGGATGGGTCTTGGTGTCGATGTCGAGACGCAGCGTGTCGCCCTCCTTGCCGTAGGTCGAGCGCATCTTCATCTCGGTGCCGTCGGTCTGGACCACGAGGATGTCGTGGTACTCCGGGTGAATGTCCTTCTTCATCGCGGGCTCGCTCCTGGTGCCGGCCGTCGCGGGAGGCGCCGGCAAATCGCCATCTGTCTTGAGGGCCCGCCCGCTGCGCGAAGGGCGCGCCCGGCCATGGCCGGGCACCGCGGGTTCGGGCCCTGGAAGCCGCGCGGTATAGCGGAGGCCGGCGGCCAAGGCAAGCGCGTCGCGCGGCGTGGCGCGGCAAGCAGCCCTTGCCCCGCCTCGCCCGGCTGTGGTTAGTCAGGCGCCTGACCGCTTTCGGGGCACCATGGCAAAACTGCGCGGAGCGGCGGCCGGGGAGGCCGGCATCCTTGCCGACCGCCCGACCAGCCGAGACCTGAAGGTCCTGTTGTATCTCTGGCGCTTCGTGCAGCCCTACCGGCTGCAGGTCGGGCTGGCCTGCGTCGCGCTCGTCGTGGCGGCGGCCACCGTGCTGGCGCTCGGCTCGGGCCTGCGCATGCTGGTCGACCAGGGCTTCGCGACCGGCAACGCGGCGCTGCTCGACCAGGCGGTGATCGCCCTGCTGGCGGCGGTGGCGCTGCTCGCCGGCGCCTCCTACGCCCGCTTCTACATGGTGTCCTGGATCGGCGAGCGGGTCGCCGCCGACCTGCGCAAGGCGGTCTTCGACCACACGCTCGGCCTGTCCCCCGGCTTCTACGAGACCACCCGGACCGGCGAGATCCTGTCCCGCCTGACCACCGACACCTCGCTGCTGCAGGTCGTTGTCGGCACCTCGGTTTCGATCGCCCTGCGCAACCTGCTGCTGCTGGCCGGCGGCATCGTGCTGCTGCTCTTCACCTCGCCCAAGCTGACCGGCCTGGTACTGCTGGTCGTGCCGCTGGTGGTGCTGCCGATCCTCGTCTTCGGGCGCAAGGTCCGCCGCCTGTCGCGCGACAGCCAGGACCGGATCGCCGACCTCGGCGCCTACATCGACGAATCGCTGGTCGCCATCCGCACCGTCCAGGCCTTCACCCACGAGGCCGTCGACCGCCGGCGCTTCGCCGAGCGTGCCGAGGCCGCCTTCGCGGTCGCGGTCCGGCGCATCCGCGCGCGTGCCGCCCTGACCGCCCTGGTCATCCTGCTGGTGTTCGGCGCCGTCGCCACGGTGCTGTGGATCGGCGGCCGCGACGTCCTGGCCGGCGAGCTCAGCGGCGGCGAGCTCTCGGCCTTCGTGTTCTACGCGGTCGTCGTCGCCGGTGCCGTCGGGGCGCTCAGCGAAGTCTTCGGCGAGCTGCAGCGCGCCGCCGGCGCGACCGAGCGCCTGATCGACCTGCAGGCGACGGAGCCCGATATCGCCGCACCCGCCAAGCCGACCGCCCTGCCCGACCCGCCGCTCGGCGGCCTCGCCTTCGAGCGGGTGACCTTCCACTACCCGGCGCGCCCCGACCAGGCGGCGCTCGAGGCCTTCGAGCTGACCGTGAAGCCGGGCGAGACGGTCGCGCTGGTCGGCCCCTCGGGCGCCGGCAAGACCACCGTGTTCCAGCTGCTGCTGCGCTTCTACGACCCGGAGGGCGGCCGCGTGCTGCTCGACGGCGTCGACCTGCGCCAGGCCGAGCCGACCGAGCTGCGCCGGCGCATCGGCCTGGTGCCCCAGGAACCGGTGATCTTCTCTGCCGACGCCTGGGAGAACATCCGCTACGGCCGCCCCGAGGCCGGGAACGAGGAGGTGCGGGCGGCCGCCGAGGCCGCCGGCTGCCTGGACTTCCTGGAGGAGCTGCCGAAGGGCTTCTCGACCTTCCTGGGCGAGCGCGGCGTGCGCCTTTCGGGCGGCCAGCGCCAGCGCCTCGCGATCGCCCGGGCGATCCTGCGCGACCCAGCCGTGCTGCTGCTCGACGAGGCGACCTCGGCGCTCGACGCCGAGAGCGAGCGGCGCGTCCAGGCGGCGCTCGACCGGCTGATGGTCGGGCGCACCACCCTGGTCATCGCCCATCGCTTCGCCACGGTCCTGAAGGCCGACCGCATCGTCGTCATCGACCGCGGCCGGGTCGTCCAGCAGGGCACCCACCGGGAGCTGAGCGCCGAGGGCTCGGGGCTCTACGCGCACCTGGCGGCCCTGCAGTTCGACCAGCATCCGCCGGAAGCCGGCGCCCGGACGCCGGCGCCGCCGGTCAGCGCTCGGTCAGCTTGAACTCAATCCGGCGGTTGCGCAGCAGGGCCTCCGCGGAGCGGCCGGTCTCGATCGGCTGATACTCGCCGAAGCCGGCCGCGGCCAGGCGGTTCGGCGGGATGCCCTCGTCGATCAGCACCTTGACGACCTCGATGGCGCGAGCGGCGGAGAGCTCCCAGTTCGAGGGGAAGAGGAAGGTCGAGATCGGCCGGTCGTCGGTGTGGCCATCGACGCGCAGCACCCAGTCGATGTCCGAGGGGATGCGGGCGGCGACGTCGCGCAGCAGCTCGCCGAGCTGGGCGATCTGCTCGCGGCCCTCCGGCTCCAGGGTCGCCGAGCCGCTCGGGAACAGCACCTCGGCCTGGAACACGAAACGGTCGCCGACGATGCGGATGTTCGGGTTGTCGCCGAGGATCTCGCGCAGCCGTCCGAAGAACTCCGAGCGGTAGCGCGCCAGCTCCTGGACCTTGGTGGCGAGCGCCGCGTTGAGCCGCTGGCCGAGGTCGAGGATCTGCACCTCCTTGGCCTCGTTCTCGGCCTCGCTGGCCTCGAGCAGGCCGGTCAGGTCGGAGAGCCGGCGGCGCAGCGAGGCGAGCTGGCTGTTGAGCAGGCGGATCTCGCGGCGGGCCTCCTCCGACAGCGCCTGCTGATCGAGGGCGAAGTCCTGGGATTCCGTCAGCCGCTCCTCGATGATCCGCAGCTGGTCGGCGAGCTCCCGGCGCTCGGCGACGCTGCTGTCGAGATCCTGCTCCAGCTCCTCGGAGCGTTCGGCGAGAGCGGCCAGCGCGCGCTCGCGCCGCTGCAGCTCGCCGTCGAGCTCCTCGCGCAGCTCCCGGAGCGTCGCCAGCTCCGCGAGCTGTGCCTCGATCGTCTCCCGGTCGGCCTCGACCGTCGCATAGACCTGGCGCAGCTCCTCGGCCTGCTGCTCGTTGACCGCCCTGGCCTCCTGCAGCTGGCCACGCAGCTGGTCGCGCAGCTCCTGCAGGGTCGCCAGCTCGCCCAGCCGTGCCTCGATCGTCTCCCTGTCGGCCTCGATCGTGGCGTAGGCCTCGCGCAGATCGCGAGCCTGCTCCTCGGTGACCGAGCGCGCCTGCTGGAGCTGGGTGCGCAGGGCGTCCCCGGTCTCGAGGGCGGCGGCCAGCTGGTCCTCCCGACCCTCGCTGCGGGCGCGCAGCGCCGCCAGCTGCTCGGCCAGGCTGTCGCGCGCGCGGGTTGTCGCCGACAGCTCGTCGCTCAGCTGGGCGCGCCGGTCGGTCAGGGCGCGCAGCTCGCTCTGCAGCTCGTCGCGTGTCTCCTGGGAGATCTGCAGCTCACTGGACAGCTGCGCGATGCTGATGCGCAGGTCGGCATTGGCGTCACGCTCCAGGATCAGCAGCTGGCTGGCCTCCTGGAGCTCGCGGCCGAGCTTGCTGAGCTGCTGGTCGCGGCCGGTCAGGGCCACCGACAGGAAGTACTGCGCGACCATGAAGACCATGAGCACGAAGATGACGACCATCAGCAGGGTCGAAAGGCCGTCGACGAAGCCCGGCCAGATGTTGACGCTGCGGTTCCGGCTGGAGCGCCCGAGCGTGTACATCTAGCCCTCGGCTTCCTCCGCCAGGGCGGCGATCGTGCGGGCCAGGAGGCGGATCTCGCTGCGGATCTGCTCGACCGTGTGGTCGCGGTTGGCCGACATCTCGCCGGCGACCCGCGAGAGGTTCATGTTGATCGAGCGGATGTGGTCCTTGGTCGCGTCGTCCAGCCCGGAGGACTGGAAGTTGGCTTCGGCGAGCTGGCCGAGAATCGGCCGCAGCGCGCTGTGGGTTTCGGCCAGGCGCCGCAGGACCTCCTGCTCGGTGCGCATCTGGTCGGTCATCAGGCTCATGCGCTCGGTCAGCAGCGTGAGGTTCCGGTTCGCCTCCCGGCGGTCGTCCTCGCCGCGCTCGATGGTGCGCTGCAGGCCGTCCAGGCTGTCGGCGGTCTGCTCGAGCAGCGCCGAGAGGTAGGCCGGCACCGAGCCGCCCTCGGCGTCGGCGCCCGCCGGGCCGCCACCCGACAGGCGGGTGATGCCCGACAGCCACTCCTCGAGCTCGTTCATGAAACGGTTGTGGGCCTGACCCGCCTGCAACTCCAGGAAGCCGAGCACCAGGGAGCCGGCGAGGCCGAACAGCGAGGAGGAGAAGGCCGTGCCCATGCCGCCGAGCGGCTCGGACAGGCCGGACTGGAGCTGCTGGAACATGCCGGCCGCGTCGCCCCCGGTCGCGGCCAGGCTGCCGATCGTCCGGCCGACCGCGTCGACCGTCTCGATCAGGCCCCAGAAGGTGCCGAGCAGGCCCAGGAAGATCAGCAGGCCGATCAGGTAGCGCGAGATGTCGTGGCTCTCGTCGATGCGCGAGCGGATCGCGTCGACCAGCGTGCGCATCGACAGCGCCGAGAGCGTCAGCCGGCCCTTGCGCTCGCGCAGCATCTTGGCCATCGGCCCCAGCAGATGCGGCGCGCGGCGGTCCCGGGCCGCGCCCGGGACGATGACGCCGCCGCTCGACTCCTGCTTCAGCTGCTCCAGGTAGTCGATCTCGCTGCGCAGCAGCAGGACCTGGCGGAAGGAGTAGGCGACGCCGAGCAGGGCGACGCCCAGGATCATGCCGTTCAGCACCGCATTGGCCATGAAGGCGTCGGCCAGGCGCGGCGCCAGGAAAGCCGCCGCGACCAGCACCAGCGCCAGGAACACCAGCATGCGGATCAGGTAGGTCTGGGGACGGGTCATCTGGGGCTAAGCTGCATTGCCGGGCGGAGGGACGCGCGGCAGGGGGCCTCGCGCCAGGGGGAACCGCGGCGGCGAGGGCCCCCCGGGAACCCGGGCACCGCCGGCCCGGTGGGACTCATCGGCGGGCCGAAACGATGTCGACCCGGTCGGCCGGCCCCTCTCCGACCTTGTTGCCCTGCGCGCGCACGTCCATGCGTCGCGAGCCGATGCCGGCGTCGACCAGGAATTTCCGCACCGACAGGGCGCGGGCCAGCGACAGCCGGCGCGCCTTGAGGACCTCGCTGTCCGACCCGGCGGCGTAGGCGAGCAGCTGGATGCGGGCGTCGGGGTTGGCCTCGAGGTAGGCGACGACCGAGGCCAGCTGCTCGCGGCCGCCGGCATCAAGGTCGTCTGAATCGGTGGCGAAGGTGACCTGCGCGAGTTGCTCCTCAGAGGGCGTCTCGCTGGCCGGCGGCAGGGCCGACTGCTGCGTCTCGGCCGGCGCTGGGGTCGCCGCTGCGGGCGTCTCGGGCGCCGCGCTGGGGGCTCGCTCGGCGGCCGCCGTCTCGGTCTCGCTGGCCGGTGGCTCGGGCGCCGCGGAGGGGCTCGGCTCAGGGGCCGTCGCGGTCTCGGCGGGCGAAGGCGGTGGCGGCGGCGGGGCCGAGGCGGCGCCGGAACTCCCCGAGCCGGAGTCCCCCGAAGCGCGGGAATCGTCGGCAGCACGCGGGCTCGGACTGGAGGCCGCCGAGGTGGAGGGGGCCGAGGGGGCGGTGCGTGCGCTTGCACTCGGCACCGGCGGCGCCTGGCGCGGGCTCTCGTCGGCGGCGGCGGTGGCCGCGCTCGACCGGCTGCTGCTCGGCGCCGCGGGCGGCGGGCTCGCGGTGGCGGTCGCCCGGGCAGGCGAGCTGCCCGAGCCGGCCGTGCTGCGCGAGGCGCTCGTGCCGCCCGGCGGCGGCGGCGGGGGTGGCGGCGCGACCCGCGCGGCGGTGGTGGGCGAGTCGCTGCTGCGGCCCGTGCTCGAAAGCACCGCCGAGTCGCTGGTCCGCGCCGGGCGCGCCGCGGGAGTCGAGGAGCGCAGCGAGACCGGCGGGCTCGGCGGCGCGTCGCCGATCCGCGCCGGCTGGTCGGCGACCTGGCTCTGTCGTTGGCTCGCCACGGGCGGCGCCGGGGGCTGGGGTGCCCTGGCGATGACCGGCGGCGCGATCTGCGGAGTCGGCCGGACCGACTGGTAGGGGCCCGCCGGGGCCCCGTACGGCTGGGCGCCGTAGGGCTGAGCCCCATACGGCTGAGCCCCGTAGGGAAGCTGTGGCAGCGCGCCCTGGCCCGGGGACGGGTAGCCGCCGTAGGCCGGCGCCTGGGCGATGAACTCGGAGCTCGGCGCCTGCTGCGGCGGGAACAGCAGCGGCCCCGTCGGCTGCGGAAAGGGGCTGGGCTGGCTCGGGTAGGGCGCGTTCGGGGCGGGCTGCTGGCCGGGATAGTAGCCGGCGCCCGGCGGCGCCCCGTAGGGCACCTGGCTGTAAGGCGACTGGGCGTAGGGCGATTGGGCGTAAGGCGCCTGGCCGTAAGGTGCGGGGCCAGCGGGGCCGAGCTGGTTGAGCACGCCGGGATCGACGTAGACGCTGCCGGGCCCCAGGTTCTGGGCCGCGGCCGGGAGCTGGACCGCCAGCAACGCCGCGGCCGCGACGCCAAGGCTCAGCGCGCGCCGGCCGAAGCCACCGCGCAAGCGGGCCGTCATCTGGCGACTGGTGCTCAAGAGCTGGGTCCTCGGCCGATTCTTCACGCGTCGTCCCCGTTTCGCGCCCCCCGGATCTCGGGCGACAGACTAGGCCGAATCGCCCGAGAGCGACAACCGCTTTGCCCCGGGCCGGTCCGCGCCCCCCGACTGTGGCGGCGCTGCCGCTTGCGGGCAAGCGCTGCGATCCCGCTTCAAGGACGCTCCTGCCCGGCGAGGATGCCGGGGCGTTGGTTACGCGTCGGTTAACCCGCCTCCGGGGCGCCGCCCTTCTGGGCGGCGGCGATCATCTTGGCGAGGAGGCGGTGCAGGTGGTCGTTCGCCGCGATCACCGAATGGCCGTCGAGCGCGACCCGGTCGCCGGCGATGTCGGTGACGATGCCGCCCGCCTCGCGGACAAGCAGAATGCCCGCGGCGAAATCCCAGGGCGACAGCCCCTGCTCCCAGAAGCCGTCGAAGCGGCCGGCCGCGACGTAGGCCAAGTCGAGCGAGGCGACGCCCCAGCGACGGACGCCGGAGGAAGACTGCATGACCGCCGTCAGCTCGCGCAGGAAGACCCCGTCGTCCTTGCTGGAGCCGAGGAAGGGGATGCCGGTGGCGAAGAGTCCCTCGGACAGCTGACGCCGCGAGGAGACGCGCAGGCGCCGGTCGTTGAGAAAGGCGCCGCCACCCTTTTCGGCCCAGAACAGCTCGTCCTTGATCGGATCGTAGATGACGCCGGCGACGATCTCGTCGCCCTCGGCGAGGCCGACCGAGATGGCGAAATGCGGCAGGCCGTGCAGGAAGTTGGTGGTGCCGTCGAGCGGATCGACGATCCAGCGCCGGTCGCAGCCGGGCTTCGGATCGGTGCCGCCGGACTCCTCCATCAGGAATCCGTAGTCGGGCCGGGCCCGCGACAGCTCCTTGCGCAGCACCTGCTCGGCCTTGATGTCGGCGGCCGAGACGAAGTCGGCCGGACCCTTCTTCGAGACCTGCAGGTTCTCGACCTCGCCGAAGTCGCGCTTGAGGCCGCGCGCCGCCTGGTTGACGGCGCGGACCATGACGTTGATCAGTGCGGAACGGACAGCCATGACGCTCTCGGCAGCCCGGCGCGCGCGGCGAAGCGCAGGCCCGGCCCCTCGATCTCCTTCCTAATCCCGGGCGCGCTCGACGTAGGAGGCGTCGGCGGTGTTGACGACGATGCGGGTGCCGGACTCGACGTGCGGCGGCACCATGACGCGCACGCCGTTCGCCAGGATCGCCGGCTTGTAGGAGCTGGAGGCGGTCTGCCCCTTAACCACCGGCTCGGCCTCGACGATCTCCTCGACCACGGTCTCCGGCAGCGAGACCGAGATCGGCTCCTCCTCGTACATCTCCATCGTCACCGTCATGCCCTCGCGCAGGAAGGGCAGCGGCTCCCCGACCAGATCCGAGGCGACGCTGATCTGCTCGTAGGTCTCGTTGTTCATGAAGGTCAGCAGGTCGCCCTCGGTGAAGAGGAACTGGTAGTGCACCTCGTCCATGCGCGCCCGCTCGACGGTATCGGCGGCGCGGAAGCGCTCGTTCAGCTTGGTGCCGTCGCGCACGTCCTTCAGCTCGACCTGCAGGAAGGCGCCGCCCTTGCCGGGCTTGACGTGCTGGATCTTGATCGCGCGCCACAGGCGGCCGTTGTGCTCGATCAGGTTGCCGGGGCGGATGGCGTTGCCGTTGATCTTCATGACGGTGCTGGCTCGCAAGGTTGGCTCAGGGCGGGCGGCGGCACGCACGTCAGATGGGGGCGCGCGGGCCGGACCTGCAACAGCTGATACGCGGGAAAGGGCGCGCGCGTTATAGCCGCGCAGGCCGGCTCCGGCAAGAACCTGGGGCACAGACCGGACCTCAGGTTGTCGGGCAACCAGCCGACATGCTAGGCGTCGAGGCCGGCCGCCGCCCTGCCGGACGGCGACGCGGGGCGTAAGAAGCGGCAGCGGCCCTGCCCGAGGCGGGCGCCGCCGAGTGACCGCCCGCCCTGGCGGGCAGGCCGAATCCCCCGGGCCAGCAAGACGGAGCAAGCCCCGCATGATCCTCGACCATCGCACCTACACCTGCCGGCCCGGCACCCTCGCCAGGCATCTCAAGCTCTACGCCGAGCACGGCTGGCCGGTGCAGCGCAGGCACCTGGGCGACCCCGTCGTCTACGCCCTGACCGAGACCGGGAACGTCAACAGCTACGTCCACGTCTGGCGCTTCGAGAGCGCCGCCGACCGGGCGACCCGGCGCGCCGCGATGAAGGACGACCCGGCCTGGTCGGCCTATCTGCAGAAATCCGCCGAGGCCGGCTACCTGGTCAGCCAGGTCAACAGCCTGCTGACCCCGACCGACTTCTTCCCCGGCGACTGAATCCCGGGCGCCGGGGGGCGGCCCTCAGGCGTCGATCGCGGCCTGGACCTGGGCGACGAGCCCCGCCGGGTCGGCGGCCTCCCAGATGGCCGGCGCCAGGGCGATGAACTCGGCGCCGGTCTCGACCAGGGCCTCGGCCTCGGCCGGGTCGGCGTCCCAGGCGACACAGGGGACCTCCATGATCTCGGCCCACCAGGAGAGCGTCTCCAGGTCGCCGGCCGGGAAGGCGACATAGTCGGCCTCGGCCTCGGCGGCCTCCATGGCGGCGTGGCGCAGGCCCTCGCCGGGATCCTCCTCCGGGCCTTCGGGAGCCGCCGCCGAGACCGTGCCGACGATGGCGTCGGCGCCGAGCGCCCGGCGCACCGCCTCGACGGTGGCCCGCACCGCCGGTACCTGGACGCCGTCGCAGCCGAGCTCGGCAGCGAGGTCGGCGCGGCCCTCGACCAGGAAGGCGACGCCGGCCTCCTGCACCGGCCCGCGGAGCGCCTCGACCGCCGCCCGCAGGGCCGCCTCCTCGGCCGGCCCGCCCCCGCGCAGCACGAAGGCGGCGACGTCACCGCGGGCGAGCGCGCCGAGAAGGCGCGTCTGGAAGGCCTCCAGCCCGCCGTCGGCTCCGGTGCCGGCCTGCAGCAGGCCGGCCGGCGAGGAGAGGATCAATCGACAGCGCAAGGCCGTGTCACGCCTTGCCCTGGTAGATCTTGACGATGGTGTCGAGCAGAGAGAGCGCGTCCTCGCGGGAGCGCTGGAAGGAGTTCCGGCCGATGATCGAGCCGTTGGCGCCGCCGGCGGCGATCGCGCGGATGTCCTTCAGCAGGCCCTCGGTGCCGGCCGAGGCACCGCCCGAGAAGACCACGAGGCGGCGGCCGGCGAAGGCCGCCTGCATGACGTGGGCGATACGCTTCTCCATGCTCGAGAGGTCGACCTTGGCCTTCTCGATCGCCTTCTTCGCCTCGTCCTGCTCGATGTGGTCGGTCGGCGGCTTGACCTTGATGATGTGGGCGCCGAGCAGGGCCGAGAGGTGGGCGGCGTAGGCGGTGACGTCGATCGCCGTCTCGCCGGCCTTCGACAGCTCGCCGCCGCGCGGATAGGACCAGAGCACGACGGCGAGGCCGACTGCCTTGGCCTCCTCGGAGAGCTCGCGGAACTCCTCCATCATCTCGAACTGGTCGTCGGCGCCGGGGTAGATGGTGAAGCCGATCGCCGCGCAGCCCAGGCGCAGCGCGTCCTGGACCGAGCCGTAGACCGCCTGGTCCTTGGCCGTGGCGTGGCTGTTCGAGGAATTCAGCTTGAGGATCGTCGGGATCGCCCCGGCGAAGGAGTCGGCGCCGGCTTCGAGCATGCCGAGCGGCGCCGCGTAGGCGTTGAGCCCGGCGTCGATCGCCAGCTGGAAGTGGTAGTGCGGGTCGAAGGCCGGCGGGTTCGGGGCGAAGCTGCGGTCGGGGCCGTGCTCGAAGCCCTGGTCGACCGGCAGGATGACCATCTTGCCGGTGCCGCCGAGCCGGCCGTGCATCAGGATGCGCGCCAGATTGGCCTTGGTGCCCGGACAGTCGCTCTCGTAGTTCGCAAGGATGCGCTTGACGCGCTGGGTGATGCGCATGGTCTTCCTCGTCGCCGCCAGTTCGGGATCGGTCGCGCTCCAGGGGCGGCCGGCGCGCCGCCCAGGTGGAGCCACGCGGCGTTCCATAGCGGAGCCGCGCGGTCAGTTCAACGCCGGGTCAACGCCGCGCGGCCCCGGAAGGTCCATCGCCGGAGGGGCCATCGCCGGAAGGTCCATCGGCGAGCCAGGCCGCGACGGCCTCGCCCGGACGATCGAGGTCGAGCAGGTCGAGGGCCGGCGGTCTCTCCCGGAACAGCCGGGCGCCCCTGGCCGCAGCGATCGCCGCCAGCCGGTCGCCCTGTTCCGGCGGCCCGCCGTAAACCACGGCCTCGAGGCCGCAGTGCAGCGCCTCCTGGACGCGGCCCGCCGCCCGCCCGCAGTCGAACAGCGCCAGGCCCGCCGCGTCCGGCACGCGCCGGCGCGCCAGGGCGACCATCTCGCGGAAGTACAGTGGCCCGATCGTGAAGGCGGCGCCCGGCGCCGACAGCAGGACCACCGGCCGGCCCAGCGCAGCCGCAGCCTGCAGGGCGGCCTCGGCGTGCTCGAGCCAATGCACGATGATCGCCGGGCCGGGAAGCCCGCCCTCCTCCTCGGTCATGGGCGCCAGACTAGCCGAAGCGGCCCGGCGGCAAAACGGCGGGAGGCGGCGCTTGCAGGCGCCGCCTCCGTCTTGTCGTCCTCTGGTCGCCGTCGTGGCGGCGGCCGCCGGGCTAGAGCAGCTTGCCCCAGGCGACGGCGGTGTCGCTCATGCGGTTGGAGAAGCCCCACTCGTTGTCGTACCAGCTCATCACCCGCACCAGGCGCCCGCCCACGACGTGGGTGCCGGCCAAGTCGAAGACCGAGCTGGCCGAGGAGTGATTGAAATCGACCGAGACCAGCGGCGCGCGGTTGACCTCCAGGATGCCCTCGAGGCGACCGCCGCCGGCGGCCTTCTCGATCGCCGCGTTGATCTCCTCGGCCGAGGTCTCGCGCGCGGCGTCGAACTTGAGGTCGACGAGGCTGACGTTCGGCGTCGGCACACGCAGCGCAACGCCGTCCAGCTTGCCCTTCAGATCCGGCAGCACCAAGCCGACGGCGCGCGCGGCACCGGTCGAGGTCGGGATGATCGAGACCGCCGCGGCCCGGGCCCTGTGCAGGTCCTTGTGCAGCGTGTCGACCGAGGGCTGGTCGCCGGTATAGGAGTGGATCGTGGTCATGAAGCCGCGCTCGATGCCGACCGCCTGGTGCAGCACGTGGGCGACCGGCGCCAGGCAGTTGGTCGTGCAGCTGGCGTTGGAGACGACGCTGTGCTCGGCGGCCAGCTGGTCGTCGTTGACGCCGTAGACCACGGTCAGGTCGGCGCCGCTGGAGGGCGCGGAGACCAGCACCTTCCGCGCGCCGCCCTTGAGGTGCAGGCCCGCCTTCTCCTTGTCGGTGAAGATGCCGGTGCACTCCAGCACGATGTCGACGCCGAGGTCGCCCCAGGGCAGCTTGGTCGGGTCGCGCTCGGAGAGCGACTTGATGCTGTGGCCGTCGACGATGATCGAATCGTCGGTCGAATCGACCTTGCCCGGATAGCGGCCGTGGACGGAGTCGTAGGTCAGCAGGTGCGCGTTGTCGGACGGCTTGCCGAGGTCGTTGACGGCGACGAACTCGATGTCGCTGCGCTTCGACTCGAAGGCGGCGCGCAACACCAGGCGGCCGATGCGGCCGAAACCGTTGATACCGACACGGACGGACATGGGGGTCGATCCTCCTCCAGCTGATTGTTCGGGGGCGCGCTCGCCGAACCGCCGGCTGCCGCGCTGACGCTTGGCCTAAAGCCTGGGCCTAACGCCTGGGCCTACAGATGGGTCCGCACGGCGCTGACGACAGCCTCCGCAGTGATCCCGAAATGCTCGTAGAGCTCGCCGGCCGGCGCCGAGGCGCCGAAGCCCTTCATGCCGACGACGACGCCCTCCTGCCCGACCCAGCGCTCCCAGCCGAAGGCGACGCCGGCCTCGATCGCGACCTGCAGGCTGCCCGGGTAGAGGACCTCGTCGCGATAGCTGCTCGGCTGCTCGGCGAAGAGCTCCCAGCAGGGCATGGAGATCACGCTGGCGGCGATGTCGAGCTCGCGCAGCAGGGCCTGGGCCTTCAGCGCGACGCTCACCTCCGACCCGCTGGCGATCAGCGTGACCTGGCGGGTCGCGTGCGCCGGAGTCAGGATGTAGGCGCCGTAGCGGCACCAGTTCTCCTCGCCGGCGCCGCCGCGCACCGTCGCTACCGCCTGGCGGGTCAGCGACAGCACCGAGGGGCCGTCCCGGCGCTCCAGCGCCAGCTCCCAGCACTCGGCCGTCTCCATGGTGTCGGCTGGGCGCATGACGCGCAGGTTCGGGATCGCCCTCAGCGCCGCCAGGTGCTCGACCGGCTGGTGCGTCGGGCCGTCCTCGCCGAGGCCGATGGAGTCGTGGGTCATGACGTAGACGACCGGCTGCTTCATCAGGGCCGCCAGCCGGATCGAGGGCCGGCAGTAGTCGGTGAACACCAGGAAGGTGCCGCCGTAGGGCCGGAAGCCGCCGTGCAGGGCCAGGCCGTTCATGGCCGCGGCCATGGCGTGCTCGCGCACGCCGTAGTGCAGGTAGCTGCCGCCGTAGCCCGGCGGCACGACCGGCTCCTGAGCCTTGGCCTTGGTGTTGTTCGAGCCGGTCAGGTCGGCCGAGCCGCCGAGCAGCTCCGGCATCAGGCCGGCGATCGCCTCGATCGTGCGCTGCGAGGACTGGCGGGTCGCCAGGGTCGGGCGCTCGGCGTCGATCTGGGCCTTGAGCGAGCGGAAGGCCTCGCCCAGAGCGGCCGGCGGCGCACCCGAGAGGCGGCGCTCGAACTCCGCGCGCTCCTCGGTCGCCAGCGCCGCGATGCGGCCGGTCCAGGCCTGGTGCCGCTCGGCGCCGCGGGCGCCGATGGCGCGCCAGGCCTCCAGCACCGGCGCCGGCACCTCGAAGGCGCCATGAGGCCAGCCGAGCTTCTCGCGGGCGCCGGCGATCTCCTCGGCGCCGAGTGGGGAGCCGTGGCTGGCCGCGGAGCCTTCCTTGGTCGGCGCGCCGAAGCCGATGCGGGTCCGGCAGGCGATCAGCGACGGCCGCTCGTCGGCGCGCGCCGCCTCGATCGCGGCGCGGATCGCCGCGGGATCGTGGCCGTCGACGCGCTGGGTGTGCCAGTTGTAGGCCTGAAAGCGCATCAGGGCGTCGTCGGACAGCGCCAGCGAGGTCGGGCCGTCGATCGAGATCTCGTTGTCGTCGTAGAGCGCGACCAGCTTGCCGAGCTGCAGATGCCCGGCCAGCGAGGCGGCCTCGTGACTGATGCCCTCCATCAGGCAGCCGTCGCCGACGACGACGTAGGTCCAGTGGTCGACCGCGGCGTCGCCGAAGCGGGCGGCGAGCAGCCGCTCGGCCAGCGCCATGCCGACGGCGTTGCCGAAACCCTGCCCGAGCGGCCCGGTCGTGGTCTCGATGCCGGTGCCGCGCTCGAACTCGGGATGGCCGGGGGTCCGACTGCCGAGCTGGCGGAAGCGCTTCAGCTCCTCCAGGGTCATCGCCGGATAGCCGGTCAGGTGAAGCAGCGCGTAGAGCAGCATCGAGCCGTGGCCGGCCGAGAGCACGAAGCGGTCGCGGTCGGCCCAGTCCGGCGCCGAGGGGTCGAAGCTCAGGAAGTCACGGAACAGCACCGTCGCGACGTCGGCCATGCCCATCGGCATGCCCGGATGGCCCGACTTGGCCTGCTCCACGGCATCCATCGCGAGGAAGCGGATGGCGTTGGCCAGCTCGCCGTGGGCTACGGCCTCGGCGCCCCGGGGGGCCGCAGGGGATTGGGCGTCCTTGATATCCACGGGCTTCGCACTTTCCGGAGAATTGACGGGCCGCGAGGGCCGACTGGTGGCGCGCGCCCGCTGTCCCCCGGGGGACGACACCCCGGGCGACCCCTGGGCGGCTCGGGGGACGGTCGCGGGACGGCTGGACCATCGGCGCTGTACGGGCGCGCACAATGCCGCCGGCCCCGGGCAGGGTCAACAGGCCATGTCGGCGCCCGGCCCGAGCGGGAAGGCTCGCCTCGGCGGTTCGCCGGACCGCCCGAAGATTGACCGGCGACGGGGCCGCCCGTACCTTCGCTCATTACAACCGAGCTCTCGAGCGAAAGGCGGTCCGCCGGTGTCGGCTTTGCGGGACGGCAGCGAAAAACTGGAGGCGGCCCTCGCCCGGCTCGAGGCGGTCGTGGCCGACCGCGGCGCGGGCACCGAGGAGCTGCGCGTGGCGGTGGCGCAGGCGCGCGCCGAGAACGCGCGGCTGCAGGCGCTCGCGAACGAGGCGGCGGACCGGCTCGACCGCACCATCGCGCAGCTTGAGCGCGCCATGAAGGAGGCTTGAGGCTTGGGCCAGGTCGCGCTGCGGATCAACGGACGAAGCTACGAGGTGACCTGCAACGAGGGCCAGGAGGAGCACCTGCGCGGCGTCGCCGCCTACTTCGACGGGCGGGTGCGCGAGGTCGCCGGGGCGGTCGGGCAGGTCGGCGAGGGCCGCCTGCTGGTGATCGCCGCCCTGCTGGTCGCCGACGAACTGTTCGACGCCAAGGAGAAGCTGGCCGGCGGCGCCCCCAAGGGCGACGGCGAGAGCGACGGCGAGGCCGCGGAATCGCTCGAGGAGGCCGCCGCGCGAATCGACGCTCTTGCCCGCACGCTGGCGCAAGCCTAACTAGAGGGCTCGGCGCAAGCCGACGAGGGTCCGGCTGCGGGGTGCGTCAGGTAACGTCGATCCCTGGGGCCAATAAGAACCTCTCGGGAGCTGTCCCTGTCTGGGCCGTGGTCCAGGCAATACGGTGCCCACCTGTCTCTGACAGGCCGCAGAGGATGACATAGACCAACGGCCATCGCGGCTTCCCTCGATGTCTTCTGTTCCAGATACCGGTCCCGATACGGTCGCCGAGAAGAAGCGGCTCAGGAGCGCCATGCTGGCGCGCCGTGCCGCGGCCTTCGCCGCCGCCCCCGACGCCGGAACGCGGGTCTTCGGCCACCTCGGCGTCGTGCCGCTGCCCGAGACGGCCGTCGTGGCGGGCTACTGGCCGCTGCGCGACGAACTGGATCCCCGCCCGGCGATGACGGCCCTGCTCGGCCTCGGCCACCGGCTCTGCCTGCCGGTCGTGACCGGCGCGGGGCGGCCCCTCGCGTTCCGGGCCTGGACGCCGGGTGCCGCGCTGCAGGCGGCGGGCTTCGGCACGCAGGTGCCTGCCGCCGAGGCCGGCGAGGCGACGCCCTCGGTGCTGCTGGTGCCGCTGGTCGCCTTCGACGAGGCGGGCTACCGTCTGGGCTACGGCGGCGGCTTCTACGACCGTACGCTGGCGCGGCTGCGCGCCGCCGGACCGGTCCTGGCGATCGGCTTGGGCTATGCCGCGCAGCGCGCCGAGAGGTTGCCGCGCGAGTCGACCGACGAACGCCTGGACTGGATCGTCACCGAGGCCGGCGCGCGGCGGTTCGACCCGGCACCCTAGGGAGTTTGAGGAGAGGTCATGCGTTTCCTGTTCTGCGGCGACATCGTCGGCCGCTCCGGCCGCAACGCCCTGGTCGAGCGACTGCCCGGGCTGCGCCGCGAGCTGAAGCTCGACTTCGTCGTCGCCAACGCGGAGAACGCCGCCGGCGGCTTCGGCGTCACCGAGAAGATCTGCGAGGAGCTCTTCGCCGCCGGCGTCGACGTGGTGACCGGCGGCAACCACTCCTGGGACCAGAAGGAAGCGCTGTCCTACATCGAGCGCGAGCCTCGGCTGCTGCGCCCGCACAACTTCCCGGCCGGCACGCCGGGCCGGGGCGCCGCGCTGTTCCAGACCGGCCAGGGCCGCAAGGTGCTGGTCGTCAACCTGATGGGCCGGCTGTTCATGGATCCGCTCGACGACCCCTTCGCCTGCGTCGAGCGCGAGCTGACGCGCCACCGCCTGGGCGCCACCTGCGATTTCGTCCTGGTCGACATGCATGCCGAGGCGACCAGCGAGAAGATGGCCATGGGCCACTTCCTCGATGGCCGCGTCTCCCTGGTCGTCGGCACCCACACCCACGTGCCGACCGCCGACGCCCAGGTGCTGCCCGGCGGCACCGCCTACCAGAGCGACGCCGGCATGTGCGGCGACTACGATTCGGTAATCGGCATGGACAAGGTCGTGCCGGTGCAGCGCTTCACGCGCAAGCTGCCGACCGAGCGGATGGCCGCGGCCCAGGGGCCGGGCACACTGTGCGGGGTTTTCGTCGAGACCGACCCGCGCAGCGGCCTCGCGACGCGGATCGAGCCGCTGCGCCTGGGTGGCCGGCTGCAGCAGCAGATGCCGAAGGTGGAAGCCCTGGCCTGACCCCGGCGGCCTGAACCCAGCGGCCTGAACCCGGCGGCGGCCCGCCTCAGAGCTGGCGGGCGGTCTCCAGGAAGCGGCGCACCTCGGCCTCGAGCAGGGCGGCGCGATCGCAGGTTTCGGCGGCCAACTCGACCGCGGCACTCGGCTCGCCCCCCTCCTCGCAGAGCGTCAACAGGCGGTCGAGGCCGGTCGCCGCACTCTCGCTCGCGAAGTCGCCGACCAGCGCCGCCGCTGCGGCCAGCCTGCCGGCCGAGCCCTCGCCGTCTGCGGCATCCTGTCCGGCCATGCTGCCGGTCAGCTGCATGACGTCGACGAGTTCACGAGGCAGGGCCATGGGCCAGGGTCCTTGGTTGGCGGGCGCGGGTTCGCGACCGGGCGAGCATCGCCGGACGCCCGTTAAGGCCCGGTTAACGGAGTTTTGAGCGGAAGCCGGCGCAGGGCCCCTGGACGGGGCTTCCGGAACGCCGCGGTTCCCTGCTAGAAGGCTGCCGCGCGATGCCGGGACAGATGCCGAACAGCCTGGGCGTGGCCTGAACCCCGTCGCGCCGTACCCCAATATGTGGTATGAAAACTGCCGCGCCCTTCCGGATTTTGGGGTGACAAGGTCATGGCCGGCCATAGCCAGTTCAAGAACATCATGTTCCGCAAGGGCGCGCAGGACAAGAAGCGCGCCAGCCAGTTCGCCAAGCTGACCCGCGAGATCATCGTGGCGGCGAAGTCCGGCCTGCCCGACCCGACCATGAACTCGGCGCTGCGTGGCGCGATCCAGACGGCACGCGCGGCGAACATGCCCAAGGAGAACATCGAGCGGGCGATCAAGAAGGCGACCGGCGGCGAGGGTGCCGACAACTACGAGGCGGTGCGCTACGAGGGCTACGGCCCCGGCGGCGTCGCGGTCATCGTCGAGGCGCTGACCGACAACCGCAACCGCACCGCCTCCGAGGTCCGCTCCGCCTTCTCCAAGCACGGCGGCAGCCTGGGCGAGACCGGCGCGGTCTCCTTCATGTTCGAGCGGATCGGCCAGATCCTCTACCCGGCCGAGGTCGCCGGCGCCGAGGCGATGTTCGAGGCGGCGGCCGAGGCCGGCGCCAGCGACGTGCAGTCCTCGCCGGAGAGCCACGAGGTGATCTGCGAGCCCGACGACTTCTCGGACGTGCGCGATGCCCTGACCGAGCGCTACGGCGATCCGCGCGAGGCGCGCCTGACCTGGAAGCCGCTGACCACGACGCCGGTCGCCGAGGAGCAGGCAGGGACCCTGTTCAAGCTGCTCGACACACTGGACGACAACGACGACGTGCAGCAGGTCGCTGCGAACTTCGATATCGCCGACGACGTGATCGAACGGCTGACGGCCTGAGCCATGGGCAGGACCGCCCGCTCTCGGTTCCGGTGGCGCGGGTCCTGGCAGGAGACGAGGCGATGCGCGTGATCGGGCTCGACCCGGGCCTGCGGCTCACCGGCTGGGGCGTCATCGAGGCCCGGGGCAACCGGCTGTCCCACGTCGCCCACGGCGTGCTGCGCACCGACGACAAGGCCGGCCTGGCCGAGCGGCTCGTCGCGCTCAAGGCCGGACTGGAGGAAGTCATCGCGGCCCAGCGTCCGGACGCCGCGGCGGTCGAGGAGACCCTGGCGAACCGCAATCCCGCCTCGACGATGAAGCTCGGCATGGCGCGCGGCATCGCCCTGCTGGTGCCCGCCCTGGTCGGCCTGTCGGTGACCCAGTACCTGCCGATGATCGTCAAGAAATCCGTGGTCGGGACCGGCCACGCCGCCAAGGAGCAGGTCGCCGCCATGGTCGCCGTGCTGCTGCCCGGCTCGGGCTTCGCCTCGGCCGACGCCGCCGACGCCCTCGCCGTCGCGATCTGCCACGCCCATCACAGCGCGACGCGCGCGCACTGGGCCGGGGCGGCCGAGCGCGCCGGCGCAATCCAGGTGCGCCGGCCATGATCGGCAAGCTCAGCGGCCGAATCGACAGCGTCGGCGAGGAGCACGCCCTGCTCGACGTCGGCGGCGTCGGCTACCTGGTCTTCGCCTCCGGCCGCACGCTCGCCCAGCTGCCGCCGCGCGGCGAAGCCGCCAGCCTGCTGATCGAGACCCAGGTCCGCGAGGACTACATTCACCTCTATGGCTTCCTGGAGGCCGCCGAGCGCGACTGGTTCCGCTTGCTCTCGACGGTTCAGGGCGTCGGCTCGCGCAGCGCCCTGGCGATCCTGTCCGTGCTCTCGCCGCTGCAGCTCGCCCAGGCGATCGCGGCCCAGGACAAGGCGGCGGTCAGCCGCGCCAACGGCGTTGGCCCGAAGCTGGCGGCACGCATCTGCTCCGAGCTCAAGGACAAGGCAGGGCGCATCGTGCTCTCGGCCGAGCTGCCGGGGCGCGGCGCCGGGGGCACGGCGCCGAGCGCGCCCAACGCCGCGGCCGCGGCCGCCGCCGAGGACGCCGTCTCGGCGCTGGAGGCGCTCGGCTACAGGCGCGGCGAGGCCTTCGCCGCGGTCGCCCAGGCCGCGCGCGCGCTGGGCGGCGAGGCGCCCCTCGAGAGCCTGATCAAGGCCAGCCTGCAGGAGCTCGCGACATGACGGGGGCCGCCGGCGACGCCGACGAGACCCGCCTCGTCTCCGGGCAGACCGCCGAGGCCGACGCGGACGCGGAGCTGCGGCCGCAGAGCCTGGAGAACTTCGTCGGCCAGGAGCGCCTGCGCGCCAACCTGCGCGTCTTCGTCGAGGCGGCGCGCGGCCGCGGCGAGCCGCTCGATCACGTGCTGTTCTTCGGCCCGCCCGGCCTCGGCAAGACGACCCTGGCGCAGATCGTCGCCCGCGAGCTGGCCGTCGGCTTCCGCGCGACCTCGGGTCCGGTGATCGCGCGCGCCGGCGACCTGGCGGCGATCCTGACCAACCTGCAGCCGCGCGACGTCCTGTTCATCGACGAGATCCACCGCCTCTCGCCGGCCGTCGAGGAGATCCTCTATCCGGCGATGGAGGACTTCCAGCTCGACCTCGTGATCGGCGAGGGCCCGGCGGCGCGCTCCGTGCGCATCGACCTGCCGCCCTTCACGCTGGTCGGCGCGACGACCCGCAGCGGCCTGATCACGCGGCCCCTGCGCGAGCGCTTCGGCATCCCGCTGCGCCTGGAGTTCTACACCCCGGCCGAGCTCGAGCGGATCGTCTCGCGCGGCGCCCGGGTGCTCGGCTTCGACCTGACCAGCGAAGGCGCCATGGAGATCGCCCGGCGCAGCCGCGGCACGCCGCGCGTGGCCGGCCGGCTGCTGCGCCGGGTCCGCGACTTCGCCGCCGTCGCCGGCAGCGGCACGGTCGACGCCGTCACGGCCGACGCCGCCCTGCGCCGGCTCGAGGTCGACGCCAAGGGGCTCGACGCCATGGACCGGCGCTACCTGACCTGCCTGGCGCAGAACTACGGCGGCGGGCCGGTCGGCGCCGAGACCCTGGCCGCGGCCCTGTCCGAGCAGCGCGACGTCATCGAGGAGGTCATCGAGCCCTATCTGCTGCAGCAGGGCCTGCTGCAGCGCACGCCGCGCGGTCGGATGCTGACCCAGGGCGGCTTCGGCTACCTCGGCCTCGAGACGCCGCGCCATCTCGCCGAGCAGTTCGACCTGCTGTCCGATACGGCGGACGACGAGGTGCCGTCGTGAGCTCCCCCGAGGCGATGACCGAGGCGGCGATGACCGAGGCGCTGGACCTGCCCGGCAGCGGACGCTTCGAGGGCGCGGAACACTGGTTGCCACTGCGCGTCTATTACGAGGACACCGACGCGGCGGGCATCGTCTACCACGCCAACTACCTGCGGTTCGCGGAGCGCGCGCGCAGCGAGTTCCTGCGTCTGGCCGGGATCGACCAGCGGCCGCTGTACGAGGACGCGGGCCTCGCCTTCGCCGTGCGGCGGGCCAGCCTGGACTACCGCTGTCCGGCGCGCCTGGACGACCGCCTGGAGGTCCGCTCGCGGCTGGTGCGGCTCGGCGCGGCGAGCGTAGATCTCGAGCAGCGGATCGTCCGCGGCCGTCAAACATTGGTCACGATTATGGTGAAAGTGGCCTGCGTTGCGCTCTCCTCCGGGCGGCCGAGTCGGCTGCCGGCGGCGGTCCGTGACGCCTTGGAGCCCTTCGCCCAGCAAGAAACGGGGGAGTCCTGAATGGAGAATGCGACCGTCGACGCGGCAGCGATCGCCGACGTGGCCCAGCACAGCCTATCGGTCTGGGGTCTGTTTCTGCAGGCCGACATCGTTGTCAAGATCGTGATGCTGCTGTTGCTGGCCGCCTCGTTCTGGAGCTGGGCGATCATCTTCGACAAGCTGATCCGACTGCGCCGCCTCAAGCGCGACGCCGACCGCTTCGAGGAGACCTTCTGGTCGGGCGGCTCGCTGGACCAGCTCTACGACCGCATCGGCGACGAGCCGAAGGACCCCTTCTCCGCCGTCTTCGCCTCGGCCATGCGCGAGTGGCGCCGCTTCACCCGGCGCGGCGGCCAGGTCGGGGACGACGGCGGCCATGCCCTCAAGGAACGCATCGAGCGGGTCATGGGCATCTCCATCGGCCGCGAGATGGACCGCCTCGAGCGCCACATGATCTTCCTGGCCTCGGTCGGCTCCTCGGCGCCCTTCATCGGGCTGTTCGGCACGGTCTGGGGCATCATGAACGCCTTCACCTCGATCGCCGCCAGCGCCAACACCTCGCTCGCCGTCGTTGCCCCGGGCATCGCCGAGGCGCTGTTCGCGACCGCGCTCGGCCTGGTCGCGGCGATCCCGGCGACGCTCGGCTTCAACAAGCTGAACAACGATCTCGGCCGCTACGGCCAGCGCCTGGAGGCCTTCGCCGGCGAGTTCACCGCGATCCTGTCGCGCCAGATCGAGGAGGCGCGCTAGACCATGTCCGGACCGATCATGCACCGCCGCGGCGAGCGCGGCTGGGGCGCCCGGCGCCGCCGCTGGCAGCCGATGAGCGACATCAACGTGACGCCCTTCGTCGACGTCATGCTGGTGCTGCTGATCGTCTTCATGGTGACGGCGCCGCTGCTCACGGTCGGCGTCCAGGTCGACCTGCCCCAGGCCCGGGCGCCGGTGATTCCCGATCCGATCGAGCCGCTGGTCGTCTCGGTCCGCGCCGACGGCAGCATCTTCATCGAGGACGCCCAGGTCGACCTCGACACGCTGGTGCCCAAGTTGCGTGCCATCACCGGCAACAAGCCCGACACGCGCATCTACGTGCGCGGCGACCACCGTTTGCAGTACGGCACGATCATGCAGATCATGGGGATGGTCAACGTCGCCGGCTTCTCCCGCGTCGCCCTGATCACCCAGATGCCGGATCCCAACCAGCAATCCCTGCAGCCGCCGCAGCCGACCCAGCCGCCGGCGGCGCAGTAGCCGCCCCTTTCGGACCGCCGCCATGAGCCTGGTCACCAGCATCGACCTCAGACCCATCTCCTCGACGCGGAAGATGTGGACCGGCATGGCCGCCTCCGGCGCCCTCCACGTCGGCATCGCGCTGTTCGTGGCGGTCGGCCTGCCGCAGCTGTTCCGCGCGGACCCGCCGGAGCTCACGGTCTCGGTAGATATCGTCAACCTCGACGAGATCTCGGAGCTCGCCTCCCTGCCGGCCGACCAGATCGGGCCGGTCGAGTCCGCCGAGGAGAGCAAGCCGGTCGAGGAGGTCGACGAGGTGGCGCGCCCGCAGCCCTCCACCGCGCAGCCGGCGCCCGCGGTGGCGCCCACGCCCCCGCAGCCCACCGAGGTGCCGACGCCCGAGCCCGCGGTGCAGCCGGCGGCCGCGTCCGAGGCCGTCCCGGAACCGCCGGCGGCAACGAGCGAGCCGGCGCCAGCCGAGCCGGCGCTGCCGCAGCCGAGTGCGGTCGCGGAGCCCGAGCCGCCGCGCGCCCTCGAGGCGGCGCCGCAGATCTCCGCCGTCGCCCCCGAGCCGCAGCCGACGCCGGATCCGCAGCCGATGCCCGAGCCGCAACCGCTGGAAGCCGCCGAACCGACCCCGCCGGACAGCGTCCGGCCGGTGCCCGAGCCCGAGGCCGAGGCCGCCGAGCCGGCCGAGGAGGAAGCGGTGACGACCGGCGTCCTGCCGCTGCCGAGCCCGCCGCGTCCGCGAGACATGCCCGAGCCCGAGCCGCAACCTCAAGCCGAGCCCGCCGAGGCGACGCCGCCGCCCTCGGCGGTGCGCGCGCAAGACCGGCCCGAGGAGCCGGTCGACGACCTGCTGGCCGGGGTCCTGCGCAACGTCGACCGGAACCTGAAGCCCAGCGTGACCGAGCCGCAGCAGGCGGCGCGCAGCAACGCCGAGGTCACGCAGTCCGTCGACCTGACCCGCAAGGCCGCCGCGCTCGGCCAGATGATCCGCGGCCAGATGCAGCGCTGCTGGCGGATCGACCCGGGCGCGCGCAGCGCCGAGCGCCTGCGCGTCTCGGTCAGGGTGCGCCTGCGACCCGATGGAACACTGGTCTCGCCGCCCGAGTTTCAGAACATCGGGCAGATGTCGGACAACGCCTACTACCGCGCGGCGGCCGAGAGCGCGCGGCGCGCGATCCTCGAATGCCAGCCGTTCAAGCTGCCCCAGGAGGACTACGACCTGTGGCAGGACCTGATTCTCAACTTCGACCCCCGGGAGATGTTCTGAGCATGCCCTACGCAGCCCATCGATCGCCCGAAACCCTCCGGTCCGCTGCCGGCGCGCCGAAGCGCCTGCCGGTCGCCGTGGCGGCGCTTCTCCTCTTGGTCGCGGGTCTGCTCGCCGCCCTGCCGGGCAGCGCGCGCGCCCAGCTGAACGTCGACATCACCCGCGGCTTCGTCGACCCGATGCCCCTTGCCATCACCGACTTCGAGCCGACGCGCCCGGAGCTCGCCCAGACCGGCGTCGACATCGCCGCGGTGATCGCCAACGACCTCGCCAGCTCGGGGCTGTTCCGCACGATCGACAAGGCCGCCTTCCTGCAGACCAGCGGCGAGCTGCAGAACGGGCCGCGCTACGGCGACTGGCGGGCGATCGGCGCCGACGCCCTGGTCAGCGGCTCCGTGGACCTTCAAAGCGACGGCCGGATGCGGGTCGAGTTCCGCCTGTGGGACGTGCTCGCCGAGCAGCAGATGACCGGCCTCGCCTACATGACCACGCCTTCGAACTGGCGGCGCATCGCGCACATCATCTCCGATGCGATCTACGAGCGGCTGACCGGCGAGGAAGGCTACTTCGACACGCGGATCGTCTACATCGCCGAGAGCGGCGCCCAGAACCGGCGGGTCAAGCGCCTGGCGATCATGGACCAGGACGGCGCCAACCATCAGTTCCTGACCGACGGCAGCAACCTGGTGCTGACGCCGCGCTTCAGCCCGACCTCCCAGGAGATCACCTACCTCGCCTACGTCAACGATTCGCCGCGGGTCTATCTGTTCAACCTGAACACGGGGCAGCAGGAGATCCTTGGCGACTTCCCGGGCATGACCTTCGCGCCGCGCTTCTCGCCGGACGGCAACCGGGTGATCTTCTCGATGGCCCGGGGCGGCAACTCGGATGTCTACACGATGGACCTGCGGACCAGGACGGTCGAGCGGCTGACCGACAATCCGGCGATCGACACCTCCGCCTCCTTCGCTCCCGACGGCAGCCAGATCGTCTTCAACTCGGACCGCGGCGGTTCCCAGCAGCTGTACGTTATGAACGCCGACGGCAGCAACGTACAGCGTATCTCCTTCGGCGAGGGCCGCTACGCCACGCCGGTCTGGTCGCCGCGCGGCGACCTGATCGCCTTCACGCGGATGCACCAGGGTACCTTCTACATCGGCGTCATGGACCCCGACGGCTCGGGCGAGCGCATGCTGGCCAGCGGCTTCCTCGTCGAGAGCCCGACCTGGGCCCCGAACGGCCGCGTCCTCTCCTTCTTCCGCCAGGACCCTGCGGACAGCAGCGGCCAAGTCTCCAGCAAGCTCTACACGATCGACCTGACCGGTTTCAACGAGCGACGGGTACAGACCCCGCTGGATGCTTCCGATCCCGCGTGGTCCCCCTTGATCCCATAGGGTTGCGCTAATATAGTCCGGACCGCTTCGCAGCCGCAGCGAGGGGTTGTGTCCGGGGTTCGTCACTGGCGGCGGGCGAGAAACCTTCATCAACCTTGCATCAAGGCCGTCAGACGATCGACAGACCACTCTGCGGCAAAGGGGATCCACAATGTCCATGAAACTGTTGTCCATCGTTGCCGCCTCGGCGCTCCTGCTCACCGCCTGCGAGTCATCGCAGGAGGATACGGGCGCGACCACGGGTACGACCCAGACCACGACAGCGAGCCCCATGAGCGGGCCCGCTGCCGGCTCGCAGGAAGAGCTGCTCGTCGAAGTCGGCGATCGCATCTTCTTCGACTTCGACCGCAGCGACGTCCGCGCCGACCAGCGCGGCACCGTCGACAGCCTCGCCAACTGGCTGCAGGGCAACCCGAGCGTCGCCCTCACCATCGAGGGCCACGCCGACGAGCGCGGCACCCGGGAATACAACCTGGCGCTCGGCGAGCGCCGCGCCAATGCGGTTCGCGAATATCTCGTGGCGCGCGGCATCAACGGCAGCCGCCTGAGCACGATCTCCTACGGCAAGGAGCGTCCGGAAGTGCTCGGCTCGACCGAGTACGCCTGGGCCCAGAACCGGCGCGGCGTCTTCGTCGTCCGCTGAACCGGCCGGCAGCCAGCCAGACAGGGGCCCGGGTCCGCGACAGGCGGGCCCGGGCCCCTGCCGTTTGAGAGTCGGCCCTTCTGCTGCCGCCTTGAGAGGCGGCCGGGCCGCACCACATGTCCGACACGAACCTTCGAGAGGATTGCGGGGTGACCGTCCGATGACCAGCGCAAGGCAGACCGGCAAGCAGCTTCACCGCCCTGTGGTGCGCCGCGGCGGCCTCCCGCTCGTCGCGGCGCTCGCCCTCGGCATGCTGCTAGCGCCCTCGGCGCCCGCGGTGGCCCAGAGCAACGACGTGCGGGCGCTCGGCCAGCAGGTCGAGCGGCTGCAGCGCGAGGTCCAGGTGCTGCAGCGTCAGGTCGCCGTCGGCCAGCCCAGCGGCGACCTTCGGATCCCCGAAGGCGAGGCCGGGACCCTACTGTTCAAGCTCAACGACCTGGAGACCGAGCTGCGCCGCCTGACCGGCCGCCTCGAGGAGCTCTCCCACCGCATCGAGCAGACCAGCAGCCGCGTCGCGACCCTCGAGGCGCAGCTCGACACCCGGGTCGGCGCCCTCGAGAACGCCCGGCCCTCGGGCGAGGGCGCGGCGCCGCTGATGCAGGGTCAGGAGGAGGGCGGCACGCGCGTCCTCGGCACCCTGCCGGAGGATTCCGCCGGCAGCGTGCCGGTCGACCGCGCGCCCGGCCAGCAGGCCGCGCTGCCGGCGGTCCAGCTGCCGGGAACCTCTGCCAAGGACGACTACGACTATGCCTTCGGGCTGCTGCGTCAGGCCGACTACCCGCGCGCCGAGGCGGCGCTGCGCGCCTTCCTCGAGGCGCACCCGGACGACGCCCTGGCCGGCAACGCCAAGTACTGGCTGGGCGAAACCCATTACGTCCGTGGCGACTACAACGCCGCGGCCGTGGTCTTCGCCGAAGGCTTCCAGGAGTACCCGGACAGCAGCAAGGCACCGGACAACCTCCTGAAGCTCGGCATGGCGCTGTCGAACGTCGGCGAGCGGGACGACGCCTGCAAGACCTACCAGGCGCTGCTGGCGCGCTACCCGGATGCGGCCGCGACGATCCGCCAGCGCGCCGAGCGCGAGCGCGGACGCCTCGGCTGCTGAGCGCCGCCCAAGGCGAGACCGCCGGCCGGGCCGCTCCGCCGGACGCCGCCGGCTTTGCGACCCTGATGGCGCGCTTCGCGCCCTTCGAGCCGGCGCCGCGGCTGGCGGTCGGCGTCTCCGGCGGCGCCGACAGCCTGGCCCTGCTGCTGCTGCTCGACGACTGGACCCGCGCCCGGGGCGGCAGCCTCCTGGCGCTCACCGTCGACCACGGCCTGCGCGCGGAAGCGGCCGGGGAAGCCGCCTGGGTCGGCCGCTGCTGCGCCGCGCGCGGTATCGCCCACCGCGTGCTGAGCGCCGCCGCACCGGAGGCCCGGCCGGCCGGCGGCCTGCAGGCCGCGGCCCGCGACACCCGCTACCGCCTGCTCGCCGCTGCCTGCCGCGAGGCCGGCGTCCTGCACCTGCTGCTGGCCCACCAGCTCGAGGACCAGGGCGAGACCTTCCTGCTGCGCTTGGCAGCCGGCAGTGGACCGGCAGGCCTGTCGGCCATGCCGGCGATGGCCTTCCTCGACGACCTGCGGATCCTGAGGCCGCTGCTCGGCCAGCCGCGCCGCGCGCTCGAGGCGCTGCTGCGCGGCGCCGGCCAGCCCTGGCTCGAAGACCCCAGCAATACCGACCCCGCCTTCGCCCGCGCCCGCTTGCGCGCGGCCCGCGCGTCGCTCGCTGCGACCGGCCTATCGCCCAGCGCCTGCGCCGGCCTGGCGGAGGTCTTCGGCCGGCTGCGTGCCTGGAGTGAGACCGCCGAGGCCGCGCTGCTCGCCGAGAGCTGCCGTCTTGACCCGCGCGGCTTCGCCTGGCTCGCCCGCGGCCCCCTGCTCGGGGCACCGCCCCCGCTGGCGCAGGGCGCGCTGGCTGCCCTGCTGCGCTGTCTCGCCGGTCGCCGCCATGCGCCGCGCGGTCCGAAGCTCGCCCGCCTGCTGGCGGCGCTGCGGGACGAAGGCTTCCGCGGCACCACCCTGGCCGGCTGCCGGATTCTGCCGCGCCGGGGCGAGCGCCTGCTGGTCGTGCGCGAGCCCGCGGCGATCGGCCCACGGACGGAGCCCCCGGCGAAGCCGGCGCGACCCGGCCTGCTGTGGGACGGCCGCTTCCGCCTGGCCGGCGCGGCCGGTGGGTCCGCCGACCCGGCTCCCGTCGCGGCGCTCGGGCCGGCCCAGCGGCGCGCCCTGCTGGCGCCGCAGGCTTCGGGAGATCCGCTCGCGACGGTCCCAGCGGCGGCCCGCGACAGCCTTCCGACCTACCTGCCGACGTCACGCGATCTTGACGGCCGCGTCGCGCTGCCCCACTTCTCCGCTACATGGAGTGAGATGGTCGACCAGGCTCCGGCCGCGCAGTTTGCGCCGCGGCGTGCCCTGACCGCCGCGAGCTTTACAGTATTTCGTTAAAGGGAGCAGGATAACCTGGTCCCGAGCCGGCGAAGACACGATCCCGGACCAGATGTTCGGCCCCCCGGACGACCGAGCGAAGGAAACGCCACCTTGAACTTCTCGCGCAACGCCGCTCTGTGGATCATCATCATTCTGCTTCTGGTTGCCCTGTTCAATCTGTTCCAGGACGGCGGCTCGCGTCAGGCACAGAGCCAGATGGCCTATTCGCAGTTCATCGACTCGGTCGAGCAGGGCGATGTCTCCGAGGTCACGATCCAGGGCAACACGATCAGCGGACGGCTGCGCAACGGCAGCGCCTTCCAGACCTACAAGCCCGAGGATCCCTCGCTGATCGACCGGCTGCGCGAGTCCGGCACCAAGATCAACGCGGCACCGGAAGAGAGCCTGAACCCGCTGCTCTCGATCCTGATCTCCTGGTTCCCGCTGCTGCTGCTGATCGGCGTCTGGATCTTCTTCATGCGCCAGATGCAGTCGGGCGGCGGCAAGGCCATGGGCTTCGGCAAGTCCAAGGCGCGCCTGCTGACCGAGAAGACCGGCCGCGTCACCTTCGACGACGTCGCCGGCATCGACGAGGCCAAGCAGGAGCTGGAGGAGGTCGTCGACTTCCTGCGCGACCCCCAGAAGTTCCAGCGCCTCGGCGGCAAGATTCCCAAGGGCATGCTGCTGGTCGGCCCGCCGGGCACCGGCAAGACGCTGCTGGCCCGCGCCATCGCCGGCGAGGCCAACGTGCCCTTCTTCACGATTTCCGGCTCGGACTTTGTCGAGATGTTCGTCGGCGTCGGCGCCAGCCGCGTGCGCGACATGTTCGAGCAGGGCAAGAAGCACGCCCCCTGCATCATCTTCATCGACGAGATCGACGCGGTCGGCCGCCATCGCGGCGCCGGCC
>NZ_JBBDQW010000031.1:0-40832 GCF_040905785.1 Tistlia sp. | reverse complement strand
GGGCGACCATGGTCTCGACCGCCATCCAGGCGAGCTTGCCGGCGACGCGCGGGAAAGCCAGGATCGGCTTGCCGAACTGGATGCGCTCGCGGGCATAGGCGAGGCCCAGCTCCAGGGCGTTCTGGGCGACGCCGACGGCGCGCGCGGCGGTCTGGACGCGCGCCGACTCGAAGGTCGCCATCAGCTGCTTGAAGCCTTCGCCCTCGACGCCGCCCAGCAGGTTCCGCGCCTCGACCTCGAAGCCGTCGAAGGCGAGCTCGTACTCCTTCATGCCGCGGTAGCCGAGCACCGGGATCTCGCCGCCGGTCATGCCGGCGGCCGGAAAGGGCTCGGCCTCGGTGCCGCGCGGCTTCTCGGCCAGGAACATCGACAGGCCGCGGTAGTCGGCGCTGTCCGGATCGCTGCGCGCCAGCAGGGTCATCAGGTCGGTGCGCGCGGCGTGGGTGATCCAGGTCTTGCTGCCGTGGATGCGGTAGCGGTCGCCGTCGCGCACGGCGCGGGTCTTGAGGCTGCCGAGGTCGGAGCCGACGCCGGGCTCGGTGAAGACCGCCGTCGGCAGGATCTCGCCGCTCGCCAGCCTCGGCAGCCAGTGGCGCTTCTGCTCCTCGGTGCCGCCAAGGCGGATCAGCTCGGCCGCGATCTCGGTGCGGGTGCCGAGCGAGCCGAGGCCGATGTAGCCGCGGCTCAGCGCCTCGGTGACCACGCACATGGCGGTCTTGCCGAGGCCGAGGCCGCCGTATTCCTCGGGCACCGTCAGGCCGAAGACGCCGAGCTCGGCGAGCTGCCGCACGACCTCGATCGGGATCAGCTCGTCGCGCAGGTGCCAGCCGTGCGCCGCCTCGGCATGGGCGTCGGCGAGCTTGCGGAACTGCTCGGCGATCAGGGCGTCGGTCTCGTCCAGGCCCGGCTCGCCGAAGCGGTCCGCCGCGATCAGCTCGGCGAGGCGGAGGCGCAGGCCAGCGGTGTTGCCGCGGGCGATCAGCCCCGCCACCGTCGGAGTCAGGAAGGCCTCGAGCGCCTCCGGTGCGAGGCCGAGGTCGGCCGGCCGCAGCACCTCGACCTGGCTCAGCGGCAGGCCGCCGGCGAGTTGCGCCAGGTACTCGCCGAAAGCGGCCTGGAGGATCAGTCGCTCGAGCTCGCCGCAGCGGCCCTCGGCCTCCAGGCGCTCGACCCAGTGCAGCGTCTCGCGCAAGGCGGCGACGTAGGTCGCCAGCCAGGCCAGGCCGTGGGCGGCGAACTGCTCGCGTTCGAGCAGGTCCGGGTCCGGCCGGCCCTGCGGTGCGACCAGGGCGCCGACGGACCGCCGCGCGGCCAGCTCCAGGCCCTCGGCGGCGCCCAGCGCCTCGCGGCAGAGCGGCAGCAGGTCGTCTAGCAAAGCCGGGGAGAGCGGGCCGGAGCGGGCACTCGCCTCGGCGGGCAGGCAGTCGGTCATGGCGCAGGTCTACCCGATATCTCGGTGCGGCAGAAGGTGCGGCCGGCGGCGGGAAGGGTCGCCGCCGGCCGCTCGCGAACGGGCCCCGGCTCAGGCTTCGATCGCGTCCTCGAGGGTGCGCAGGCCGGGCCGGCCGGCCTGGACCAGAACCGCCATGTTGCCGGGCTTGTGCTGGTTCTTGCGCATCTTGGTGTGGGCGCGCGGGATGTCGGTCCAGGCGAAGACCTCGCTCATGCAGGGGTCGAGGCGGCGCTCAACGACCAGGGTGTTGGCCTGGGCGGCCTGCAGCAGGTTGGCGAAGTGGCTGCCCTGGATGCGCTTCTGGTGCATCCAGACGTAGCGCGCGTCGAAGGTGATGTTGTAGCCGGTGGTGCCGGCGCAGAAGACGACCATGCCGCCGCGCTTCACGACGAAGGTCGAGACCGGGAAGGTCGCCTCGCCGGGGTGCTCGAAGACGAAGTCGACGTTGTTGCCCTTGCCGGTGATGTCCCAGATCGCCTTGCCGACCTTGCGGACCTCGGCGAACCAGGTCTTGTACTCCTCGGAGTTGACCTTGGGCAGCTGGCCCCAGCAGGCGAAGTCGCTGCGGTTGATGACGCCCTTGGCGCCCAGGCCCATGACGAAGTCGCGCTTGGATTCGTCGGAGATAACGCCGATGGCATTGGCGCCGGCGGTCGCGATCAGCTGGACCGCCATCGACCCCAGGCCACCCGAGGCGCCCCAGACCAGGACGTTCTGGCCGGGCCGCAGGATGTGCGGGCGGTGGCCGAACAGCATCCGGTAGGCGGTCGCCAGGGTCAGGGTGTAGCAACCCGACTCCTCCCAGGTCAGGTGCCGGGGGCGCGGCATCAGCTGGCGGTCCTGGACGCGGGCGAACTGGGCGAAGGAGCCGTCCGGCGTCTCGTAGCCCCAGATCCGCTGGGACGGCGAGAACATCGGATCGCCGCCGTTGCACTCCTCGTCGTCGCCGTCGTCCTGGTTGCAGTGGACCACGACCTCGTCGCCGACCTTCCAGCGCTTGACCTTGCCGCCGACCGCCCAGACCACGCCGGCGGCGTCGGACCCGGCGATGTGGTAGTCGGCCTTGTGCACGTCGAAGGGCGAGATCGGCGTGCCGAGCGCAGCCCAGACGCCGTTGTAGTTGACGCCGGCCGACATCACCATGACCAGCACGTCGTGGCTGTCGAGCGCCGGGACCGGCACCACCTCCTGCTGCATGGCGGTCTCGGGCTCGCCGTGGCGCTCGCGGCGGATCGCCCAGGCATACATCCGCTTCGGCACGTGGCCGAGCGGCGGGATCTCGCCGATCTCGTAGAGGTCCTTGGCGGTCTGCCCCGGTCGCAACTCGATCACCTCAGCGGGCTCGGTCATGCTCGACGACTCCTCGGTCTGCTGCCAATCCTTGCTCGTCCACGGGCGCTGTGTGCCCTCGCCGCTCGGCGCGGTCTTGAAAGCGGCATATCGCAGGCTCGTTCCTATTGCAATGCACAATTCAACTTTGTTTCAATGGAAACTCTCAGGGTATAATTTTCGTTCTATCGGATGGTTCCACACGAAACGGATGCCACGGAATGCCAGAAAACCCGAGCGGCGGCCCAGCGGGCCAAGCCGCAGCGCAGCAGGAGTCCGCTGCAGCGCAGCGCGACGCGCCCTGGCTGATCCGCACCTATGCCGGCCACACCTCCGCCGCGGCCTCGAACGCGCTGTTCCGGGCCAACCTGGCGAAGGGCCAGACCGGGCTTTCGGTCGCCTTCGACCTGCCGACCCAGACCGGCTACGACGCCGACCATCCCCTGGCGCGGGGCGAGGTCGGCAAGGTCGGGGTCCCGGTCGGCCACCTCGGCGACATGACGGCGCTGTTCGAGGGCATCCCGCTCGACCGGATGAACACCTCGATGACGATCAACGCCACCGCGCCCTGGCTGCTCGCGCTCTATGTCGCCTGTGCCGAGCGCCAGGGGGTCGCGCGCGCCGCGCTCTCCGGCACGGTGCAGAACGACCTGTTCAAGGAGTACCTCAGCCGCGGCACCTACATCTTCCCGCCGAAGCCCTCGCTGAAGCTGACCACCGACGTCGTCGCCTTCGCCTACCGCGAGCTGCCGAGGTGGAACCCGACCAACGTCTGCAGCTACCACCTGCAGGAGGCCGGGGCGACGCCGGAGCAGGAGCTGGCCTTCGCGCTGGCCAACGCCATCGCCGTGCTGGACGCGGTGCGCGACGGCGGCCAGGTGCCGCCGGAGGACCTGCCGAAGGTGGTCGGCCGGATCTCCTTCTTCGTCAACGCCGGCGTCCGCTTCGTCACCGAGCTTTGCAAGATGCGCGCCTTCGCGCGCCTGTGGGACGAGATCTGCCGCGAGCGCTACGGCGTCGAGGAGGAGCGCTACCGCCGCTTCCGCTACGGGGTCCAGGTCAACTCCCTCGGCCTGACCGAGCAGCAGCCGGAGAACAACGTCTACCGCATCCTGCTGGAGATGCTGGCGGTCGTGCTGTCGAAGGACGCGCGCGCCCGCGCCGTCCAGCTGCCGGCCTGGAACGAGGCCCTGGGCCTGCCGCGGCCCTGGGACCAGCAGTGGAGCCTGCGCCTGCAGCAGATCGTGGCGCACGAGACCGACCTGCTGGAGTACGGCGACCTCTTCGCCGGCAATCCCGTGGTCGAGGCCAAGGTCGAGGCGCTCTGCGCCGCCGCCCGCGCCGAGCTGGCGAAGATCGAGCGGCTCGGCGGCGCGGTCGCGGCGATCGACAGCGGCTACATGAAGGAGCGCCTGGTCGACAGCGCGACCCGGCGCTTCCAGGACATCGAGAGCGGCCGGCTGAAGGTCGTCGGCGTCAACTGCTTGACCGAGACCGAGCCCTCGCCGCTGACCGCCTCGGCCGACGGCGGCTTCCTGGCGCCGGATCCCGAGGCCGAGCGGCGCCAGCTCGAGGGTCTCGCCGCTTGGCGCGCGGCGCGCGACGGCGCCGCGGCCGAGGCGGCGCTGGCCCGGCTCGGGCAGACCGCGGCCGCGGGCGGCAACCCGATGGAGGCCTCCATCGCCTGCGCCCATGCCGGGGTCACGACCGGCGAGTGGGCCGGCGTCCTGCGCGCGATCTGGGGCGAGTACCGGGCGCCGACCGGCGTCGCCCGCGCCGTCGCCGTGCGCGGCGGCCAGGCCGAGCTGGAGCAGCTCCGCGAACGGGTCGCCGCCGTCTCGGCGCGGCTCGGCCGACGTCTCAAGATGCTGGTCGGCAAGCCCGGCCTCGACGGCCACTCGAACGGCGCCGAGCAGATCGCCGTGCGCGCTCGCGACGCCGGCTTCGAGGTCGTCTACGAGGGCATCCGCCTGACCCCGGGACAGATCGCCGGCGCCGCCCTGGAGGAGGGCGTCCACGTCGTCGGCCTGTCGATCCTCTCGGGCAGCCACCTCGAGCTGGTCGAGCAGACCGCGGCGCGCCTCGCCGCCCTCGGCCTGACCGACGTCCCGCTGGTCGTCGGCGGCATCGTTCCGCCCGAGGACGCGGCGGCGCTCAGGGCGGCGGGCGTCGCCGCGGTCTTCACGCCCAAGGACTACGACCTGACGGCGATCCTCGCCGAGATCGTCCGGCTCGTCGAGGCGGCGCAGCGGGAGGCGGCCTGAGCCGCCCGCCGCCGCGCCCGCCCGTCATCTGACGTTGAAGATCGCCTGCTGGGACTCCCCCGTGGTGCCCGGGATGCGCAGCACGAAGGTGCCCGGCCGGATCGTCACGAAGGAGATCTGCGCGGTGCCGGCGTCGTCGAACTCCAGGGAGTCGATGCCGAGCGGCCGGACCTCGATGTCGTTGATCACGACCTCGTTGACCCAGACGTTGCGGAAGAACTCCGCGCCGGAGATCGCCAGCTCGCCAGAGCCGTCGCAGACGATGTCGAGGCGGTAATACTTGCCGGCCTCCAGCTCGTAGGGCGCCTGGGTCATCGGCTCCATGACCGAGAGCGTCAGCGGCTCGAGGTCGACGACGCCGCTCAGCAGGCCGGCCTGGGCGGCGGCGCGGTCCGGCAACTGGGGCAGGGCGAGGGCTGCGAGGGCCAGGGCCCAAAGGAACGGTCTCACCATGACGATATCCTCCCGATGGCGGTTTCTATGACGGCGCACCACTCTTGGGTGGTTTCTCCGCCGGTCGATTAAGCGTCATGGAGGAAACCGACGCAACCACGGCGCTCGCTCCCTCGGCGGCGATCGCACCTGGCGCGGGATCGCGTGTCGCCGCCGGACGTTCGAATCCCCATGAGAATCGCGACCTTCAACATCAACAACGTCAACCGGCGCCTCGCCAACCTGCTGGCCTGGCTGGAGCGGGCCCGGCCCGACGTCGTCTGCCTGCAGGAGCTCAAGGCGGCGCCTTCGGCCTTTCCGGAGGAGGAGTTGGCGGCAGCGGGCTATGCCGCCGCCTGGCAGGGCCAGCGCACCTGGAACGGCGTCGCGATCCTGGCGCGGGCGGCGGAGCCGGTGGTCACGCGCCGGCGCCTGCCGGGCGACCCGGCGGACGCCCAGGCGCGCTACCTGGAGGCCGCGGTGCAGGGCGTGCTGGTCGCCTCGCTCTACCTGCCCAACGGCAACCCGCGGCCCGGCCCGAAGTTCGACTACAAGCTCGCCTGGTTCGACCGGCTGGTCGCCCACGCCGGCAGCCTGCTCGAAAGCGGCGTGCCGGTCGTGCTGGCCGGCGACTACAACGTCGTTCCGACCGGCCGGGACATCTATCCGACCCGCTCGTGGACCGAGGACGCGCTGCTGCAGCCGGAGCCGCGCGCCGCCTTTCGCAGCCTGCTCGACCAGGGCTGGACCGACGCGCTGCGCGCGCGCCACCCCGAGGCGCCGCTTTACACCTTCTGGGACTACAAGCGGCGGCGCTGGGAGCGCGATGCCGGCCTGCGCCTCGACCACCTGCTGCTCAGCCCGGCGCTGGCACCGCGCCTGGCGGAGGCCGGCATCGACCGGTCGGTGCGCGGCGAGCCGGGGGCCAGCGATCACGCGCCGGCCTGGATCGAGCTCGATCTCTAGAGCAGGAAAGGTTCCGTCCTTGCGAACACTTCGCAAAAGGAACTGTAGTTGCGGCGAGTCGTTGCGCTCTGCAGTGATTGAAACACTTGTCTTGGAGTTTGACATGCCGAAGAAAGACGCCATCGCCCTGCTAAAGGCCGATCACCGCAAGGTCGAGGAGCTGTTCGACCAGTTCGAGAAGGCCAAGGGAGACGGGAAGAAGCAGGCGCTCGCCGAGCAGATCTGCATGGAGCTGGCGATTCACGCCAAGATCGAGGAGGACGTCTTCTATCCGGCCTGCAAGGGCGCGGTCGAGGAGGACCTGCTGAAGGAGGCCTACGTCGAGCACGACGGCGCCAAGGTCCTGATCGCCGAGATCGAGGCCGGCGGGCCCGACGACTCCTTCTACGAAGCCAAGGTCAAGGTGCTCTCCGAGATGATCGAGCATCACGTCGAGGAGGAGGAGAAGCGGGTTGAGGGCATGTTCAGCCAGGCCCGCAAGGCCGGCCTCGACATGGACGACCTGGGTGAGCGCATGGCCGCCGAGAAGCAGCAGCTGATGGCGACCTACAAGACGTCCGGCGTCCCGACGCCAGAGACGCCGAGCCTGCAGCGCACCGCCCTGGCCTAAGCACTCCTAGCTTGATCGCCCCTGGCCTGGTGGCCGGGCGGGCAAGCCGTCGGGCCGGCCGTCGCCTCCGTGGCGGCGGCCGGCCTCACATCTCGAAGATGTAGCAGGTGGCCGTGCCGTGGGCGAGCAGGCGGCCGGCGGCGTCGGTGATGCGGCCCTCGGAGGTCGCGAGACGCCGGCCGGGATGGATGATCCGGCCCTCGGCCCTGAGCTCGCCGCTGTCGACCGTGATGGCGCGCACGAAGTTCACCTTGATCTCGGCGGTCGTGTAGCCGCTGCCGGCCGGCAGCGTCGAGTGGATCGCGCAGCTCATGCAGGAATCCAGCAGGGTCGCGGCGTAGCCGCCGTGAACGCTGCCGATCGGGTTGTAGAGCGCCAGGTGCGGCGTGCCGACGAAGAGCGCCCGGCCTTGCTCGATCTCGGCGAGACGGAAGCCGAGGGTGTGGGCGATCGGCGCCGTCGGCAGCAGGCCGTCGCGCCAGCCGCGCAGCAGCTCCATGCCCGAGAGGCTCTTCAGGGTCTCGCGGTCGACGATGCCGACGCCCTCGGGCAGCGCAGGTGCGTGCATGATGGGCCGGCTCAGGCGGCGCTGCGGCCGCGCCGGCGGGCGCCGCCGCGCCGCTCCAGGCCGGGATCCTCGTCGAACAGCTCGGCCAGCTTCTCCATCATCGTGCCGCCGAGCTGCTCGGCGTCGACGATGGTGACGGCGCGGCGGTAGTAGCGCGTCACGTCGTGGCCGATGCCGATCGCGGTCAGCTCGACCGGCGAGCGTGTCTCGATGTAGTGGATGACCTCGCGCAGGTGCCGCTCGAGGTAGTTGCCGGGGTTCACCGAAAGGGTCGAGTCGTCGACCGGCGCACCGTCTGAGATGACCATCAGGATGCGCCGCTGCTCGGGCCGCGCGATCAGCCGGTTGTGCGCCCAGATCAGCGCCTCGCCGTCGATGTTCTCCTTGAGGATGCCTTCGCGGAGCATCAGCCCCAGGTTCTTGCGGCCGCGCCGCCAGGGCTCGTCGGCGGACTTGTAGACGATGTGGCGCAGGTCGTTGAGGCGGCCCGGCATCTGCGGCTTGCCGGCCGAGATCCAGCGCTCGCGCGCCTGTCCGCCCTTCCACATGCGCGTCGTGAAGCCCAGCACCTCGACCTTGACGCCGCAGCGCTCCAGGGTGCGCGCCAGGATGTCGGCGCTCATCGCCGCGACCGAGATCGGCCGGCCGCGCATCGAGCCGGAGTTGTCGATCAGCAGCGTCACCACGGTGTCGCGGAAGTCGGTCTGGCGCTCCATCTTGAACGACAGGGCATGGCCGGGGTTGGTGACGACGCGCGACAGCCGCGCCGTGTCGAGCATGCCTTCCTCGAGATTGAAGTCCCAGGAGCGCTGCTGCTTGGCCAGCAGGCGGCGCTGCATGCGGTTGGCCAGGCGCGCGATCACGCCCTGCAGGTGGGCGAGCTGCTGGTCGAGCATCTGGCGCAGGCGCGTCAGCTCGTCGGGGTCGCACAGCTCGGCGGCCTCGACGACCTCGTCGAACTCCGTCGTGAAGGGCCGGTAGACGCCCTCGAGGGCGTCGGAAAGATCCCAGTTCGGCCGCCGGCCGGGCCGGCCCGGCTGCTCGTCGGCCATGCCGGCCTGCATCTCGCCGTCGGCCTCGGCGGCCTCGTCGTCCTCGCCCTCGGCCTCGCCCATCTCGGCCTCGTCGCCGGCTTCCGAGGAGGCCGACTCGCTGCTGTCCTGCTCGCCGCCCTCGCCGCGCATCTCCGAGGGGTCCTGCTGGGCCTCGTCGCCGCCCTCCTCGGACTCCTCGTCGTCGAGCGGCTCCTGCTCGGTCATGGCCTCCAGGTCGAGGTGCTGGAGCAGCCGCCGCACGGTCCGTCCGTAGGCCTTCTGGTCGGCGGCCATGGTGTCGAGGTCGTGGAGGTCCTTCAGCACCTCGGCCTCGAGGTGCGGGCGCCACAGGTCGACGATGCGCTGCCCCGAGGGCGGCGCCGCCTGGCCGGTCATGGACTCGCGGGCGAGCAGGCGCAGCGCCTCGGCCAGCGGCACCTCCTCGCGGTTCTGCGCCCTGGCATAGCCCCGCGCCCGGTAGCGCTCCTCGAGGGCGGCGCCCAGGTTCAGGCCGCAGCCCGCCATGCGCCGGGCGCCGAGCGATTCGCAGCGCACCTGCTCGACCGCGTCGAAGATCTCGCGCGCGGCCTGGTTCTGCGGCCGCTGGCTGGCGTGGAGCTTCTCGTTGTGGAAGCGCAGGCGCAGGGCCACGGCGTCGGCCTCGCCGCGGACCTGGGCGACCTCCTCGGCCGGCAGGTCGCGCGCCGGCATCGGCAGGCGCACCTCCTTGCCGACGAGCCCCTGCCCGGAGGGCGCGAAGTTCGCCGTCAGGTCCGGCTGCTCGGCGAGCGCGCGAATCGCCGCGCCGGTGGCGCGCTTGAAGCGCTCGATCGGGGTCTCGGCCTGGGACAAGCTCGCCTTTCCGCCTCGCTGGTTCGATCTCGCTGTTCGGTCGGTCGCCTGGCTCAGACCACCGTGGCGTGGACGCCGCTCTCGGGCAGCTCCGTGCCGAAGCTGCGCTGGTAGTACTCGGCCACGACCGGCCGCTCGACCTCGTCGCACTTGTTCAGGAAGGTCAGGCGGAAGGCGAAGCCGACGTCGCCGAAAATGTCCGCGTTCTCGGCCCAGGTGATGACCGTGCGCGGGCTCATCACCGTCGAGATGTCGCCGTTGATGAAGCCGGAGCGGGTCAGGTCGGCGACCGCGACCATGGCCTTCAGCTTCTCCCGGCCTGCCTTGCTGTCGTAGCCCGGCAGCTTCGAGAGGACGATCGCCTCCTCCTCCTCGTGCGGCAGGTAGTTCAGCGTCGCCACGATATTCCAGCGGTCCATCTGGCCCTGGTTGATCTGCTGGGTGCCGTGATAGAGGCCGGTGGTGTCGCCCAGGCCGACGGTGTTGGTCGTCGAGAACAGGCGGAAGGCGGGGTGCGGGCGGATCACCTTGTTCTGGTCGAGCAGGGTCAGCCGGCCCTCGACCTCGAGCACGCGCTGAATCACGAACATGACGTCGGCGCGGCCGGCGTCGTACTCGTCGAAGACCAGCGCGGTCGGGCGCTGCAGGGCCCAGGGCAGCAGGCCCTCGCGGAACTCGGTGACCTGCTTGCCGTCGCGCAGCACGATCGCGTCCTTGCCGATCAGGTCGATGCGGCTGACGTGGCTGTCGAGATTGATGCGGATGCAGGGCCAGTTGAGGCGCGCCGCCACCTGCTCGATGTGCGTCGACTTGCCGGTTCCGTGGTAGCCCTGGATCATGACGCGGCGGTTGTGGGCGAAGCCCGCCAGGATCGCCAGCGTCGTGTCGCGGTCGAAGCGATAGGAGGAATCGACGTCGGGGACGTAGTCGCTCTCCTGCGAGAAGGCCGGCACCTCCATGTCGCTGTCGAGGTTGAAGGTCTGGCGCACCGAGACCTTGATGTCCGGCAGGCCGGTCGGCATGTCGTGGAGCTGGTCGTCGCTGTGGAGGGACATCTAGCGGGGTTCGTCCTTGCTGCTGCGGGCGCCGGCCGCACGGGCCGGCCCTTATGTGGGCCCGGTTCCTTGCCTTTACCTAGCTTGCGCGGCTGGCCGCGTGAAGGGTCTTCAGGGTTGCGTAGGCGCGGTTGACCCGTTTCAAGCGCTCTTCGCTGACCCGGTCGCCGCCGGTGGCGTCGGGGTGCAGGCGCTTGGCGAGCTGCTTGTAGCGACTGCGAATCTCGGTCCAGTCGGCGCCCGGTTCAAGGCCCAGCAGGTCGAGCGCCCGCGCTTCCTCGCCCGCCGGGCCGGGCCGGGCGCGCCGCTGGCGCTACCCGCGCCGGGCTTCCTCCGTCGGATCCACCCGGAAGCGCCCGCCTTCCTTCCAGCCGTCGGCGAAGGGGCCGCTGCCGAGCTTCCAGGTCGGCCGGTCCCAGGTGCAGTCCCTGCGGCGGATCCGCTCGATCTCGTCGCTCGAGAGGCCGGCGAAGTAGTCCCAGGCGCTGTTGTAGGCGCGCACGTGCTCCAGGCAGAACCAGAGGTAGTCGCGCAGCCGGTCGCGCCCGGCCGGGGCGCGGAAGTCGCCGGCCGCGGTGCAGCCCGGGTGGGCGCAGGGCTGCACCGCCGCGCGCTCGAAGGGGCTGTTGAGGGACTCCTCGCAGGAACTGACCATGGGACAAATTATGGCCGCCGTGCTGCGGCGCGGCAAGGCATGGCGGCTATCCGCAAACGCCGCCTCGGGCGCGCCTCTGGTCGGCGAGATTGACCAGCGCCAGGCCACCGAGAATCGCCGCCAGGCCCAGCAGCAGGCTGGCGCTCAGCGGCTCGCCGAGCCAGAGCGTCGAGACCAGGACGCCGAACAGGGGCACGCCGAGGAAGCCGAGCGAGGTGGTGATCGAGGGCAGGTCGCGGGCGACCATGACGGCCGCCCAGAAGCAGAAGGCGCTGGCCAGCGGGCCGTTGTAGGCCAGCACCGCGCCCAGCTCCCAGGACCAGCGGGCCCAGCCGAGGCCCTCGAGCGGCAGGGCGGCCGCCGCCAGCAGGGCGCTCGCCAGCAGCATCTGCCAGGGCGCCAGGTCCAGCGGGCTGGCGCTCCAGCGGTGTCGCCGGACGTGCAGGATCGCCGCGGACCAGAGCAGGGCGGCGAGCAGCAGCGCGCCGTTGCCGAACAGCTGCCGGCGATCCTGCCAGGCGAAGTCGAGCGGGTTGAAGAGCACCGCCAGCCCGCCCAGCCCGAGCAGCAGGCCGAGCGCCTTCAGCCGGGTCATGCGCTCGCCGAGCAGCAGCACGGCGGCCGGCGCGACCCACAGCGGGGTGGTGTAGGCGAGCACCGCCGAGCGCCCCGCCTCGACGGTCAGCAGCGCCAGGTTGGCGAGCGCCAGGAAGCCCGCCATGTGCAGCAGCGCGACGCTCATCAGCACCGGCAGGTCGGCGCGCGGCGGCAGGCGCAGGCGCCCCAGCAGGGCGAGCAGGCCGAACAGCGTCGCGGCCCCCAGGGCGAGGCGCAGGGCCGCGAACCAGAAGGGCGGGACATACGCCAGGCCGACCTTCATGATCGGCCAGTTGGCGCCCCAGACCACGACCAGGCCGAGCAGCAGCAGCAGGGCCTGGCGCCGGCGCGCCGGATCGGAAGAGAAGGTCATGGGCGGCGAAAAGGGGAACCTTGCTTCGGCGGGAGCGGGAGACTAACACCGCTGGCGAGCGGCCCGTTCTGCCGAAAAGGAGTGCCCGCCATGTCCCCGACCCCCCCGACCTCGCGGTCCGGGAACCGCGCCGAGCGCATCGAGCGTTGCCTGCGCGAGGCCCTGGCGCCGCAGCGCCTCGAGGTCGCCGACGACTCCCATCTTCACGCCGGCCACGCCGGCGCCCGGCCCGAGGGCGAGACGCACTACCGGGTGCTGGTCGTGGCCGAGCGTTTCGAGGGGCTGTCGCGCGTCGACCGCCAGCGCCTGGTCAACGCGGCGCTGAGCGGCGAGTTCGACAGCGGCCTCCACGCCCTGCAGATCTCGGCCAGGACGCCGTCCGAGGCGGCCTGAGCCTCGGATGGCCTGAGCCTCGGATGGCCTGAGCGGCCTACTCGTCGCCGTGCCCGGACGCCTCCGGGCCGGTGTAGAACTCGGGCCACTGCCGCTTGACCACCGGGCTGTCGGGGGCGAAGGCGTAGCAGGTGCCGAGCAGCGGCGGCCGGCTGCCGGCGCGGCGCGGCGCGGCGTCGCGCGCGACGCGCAGCGGGAAGACCGCCTGGAAGGCGACGGTGCCGAGCGCGCCCAGCATCTCGACCAGGTGCGTGCAGCCGGCGACACCGCCGACCTGCTCGCGCACCTTGGCGCGCCAGCCGGCGCCGATGCGCAGGCCCACGATCCTCTGGAAGTTCGGCGCCACCGCCGGACAGATCGCATAGGGCGTGTCGTCCGAGGCGACCTCGATGGCGTGGACCAGGAAGTCCTCGTCGATGGTCAGGCGGATCCACATGCCGTGCAGCGGCTGGCCCGCCTCGATCCGGCCGCGGTACTCGTTGTCGAAGCCGTAGGTCTTGGTGTCGGCGAGGTAGGCGTCGATGTCCCACAGCCCGTCCGACCGGCGGAAGGCCTCGAAGGTGTAGCGGCGGGTGTGGATCGGCTCGCGCGCGGCCGGCGGCGACAGGGGCATCGGGATTCCGCGTGCGTTTGGGGGCGGGAAGGCGGCGATGATAGGCCCCCACCGCGCAGCGTCAACTGCGGCGCCCGCCAGCGACCGGGCGCGGCGCTCTAGGCGCTCAGCCAACCCCGTAGGTGGTGTCGAACAGCAGGGCGTCGCGCTGCTTCAGGTCCTGCTCGAGCTGCTCGCGGACCGAGCCGAAGAGATCGCGGATCGAGACCATGCCGACGATCTCCTCGCCGTCGACCACCGGCAGGTGCCGGCAGCCGAGGCGCGCCATCAGCTCCAGCGCGCCCCCCGCGGTTTCGCCGGGCGCGATCGTCTGCGGCCCCTCGGTCATGACCTCGGACAAGAGCGTGGCGTCGGGGTCGCGCCGGGCGTTGACGACCCGGGTGACGACGTCGCGCTCGGTGAAGATCCCGATCAGCTGCCCACCGCGCACGACCATGACGGCGCCGATGTGCTGCTCGGACATGAGCGCCACCGCCTCGGCGACGCTGTCTTCGGGCTGCAGGAAGTAGAGAGCCTGGTTGTGGACCAGGTGGGGCATGATCTGGCGTCGCACGGCATCCTCCCGCGTCCGGGCCGGCAGCGCGCAGGCGACGGGCCTGCGCCAAGTGTCGCGACCCAGGCCGGCAGTGTGGGCCGGCTGCCGGCGGCGGTCAAGGAAGCCGGGAGCAAAAGTAGCGGCTTGCCGCAGACGAGATCGCGCGGCGCGGGAGGTCGCTATGCGGCGGTGTCGCTCCCGGGCTTCTCCGGCTCCTGCTCCCCCGCCTTCTCCTCCTCGCCGAGGCGCGCGATCTTGACCAGGGTGATCTGATTGCGCTGGCGCCCCAGGATCTCCATGGCGAAGCCGTGGAAGGCGAAGCGTTGGCCGATCTCGGGAATACAGCGCGCCTCGTGCAGGATCAGGCCGGCAACGGTCGAGGCCTCCTCGTCCGGCAGGCGCCAGCCGCTGTGCCGGTTGAGGTCGCGCAGCGTGACCGAGCCGTGGACCACCGCCGAGCCGTCGGACAGGATCTCGACGCCGGCGACCTTGACGTCGTGCTCGTCGCTGATCTCGCCGACGATCTCCTCCAGGATGTCCTCGAGGGTGACGATGCCCAGGACCTCGCCGTACTCGTCGACGACGATCGCGAAGTGCTCCTTGCGGTGGCGGAAGGCCCGGAGCTGCGACAGCAGGTCGGTGGAATCGGGAATGAACCAGGGCTCGGCGGCGATCGCCCCGACGTCGAGGCCCTCGACCTTGCCGGCGCGCGCCTGGACGGCACGCAGCAGCGCCTTGACGTGCAGCACGCCGACGATGTCGTCGAACTTGCCGCGCCACAGCGGGATCCGGGTGTAGGGGCTCTCCAGCACCTGCTCGATGATCTTCTCGGGCGGCAGCTCGCTGTCGATGGCCAGGACGTTGCGCCGGTGCACCATGATCTCGCCGACCTCGACGTCGCCGAGGTCGAGGATCGAGCGCAGCATGTCGCGCTCCTCCCGGTTCTCCTCGGCGCCGCGGTCGTGGTGCAGCTCGATGGCGCCGCGCACCTCCTCCTCCCAGCGCTCGGTGCCGTAGGTCGCGTCGAACTTGGCGCCGAACAGGTGCAGCGTGCCGGTGACGACGAGCTGGACCAGCCGGGTCACGGGGCTGAACAGGAAGATCGCCACGTTGATGATCGGCGCGACGACCAGGGCCATGCGGTCGGCGTGGTGCAGCGCGTAGGTCTTCGGCAGGACCTCGGAGAAGATCAGCACCAGCAGGGTCATCCCCAGCGTGGCGTAGGCGACGCCGGTGTCGCCTACCAGCGAGATCAGCAGCGAGGTCGCCAGCGCCGAGGCCAGGATGTTGACCAGGTTGTTGCCGAGCAGGATTGCGCCGATCAGCTTGTCCTTGCGCTCCCACAGGCGGTTGACCAGGGCGGCGCGGGCGTTGCCCTGCTGCTGCAGCGTATGCATGCGCGCCCGCGAGGCGGCGGTCAGCGAGGTCTCGGAGCCGGAGAAGAAGGCCGAGAGCACGAGCAGCGCGAGGATCGCGCCGATGACGAGGAATTGCTGGGTTTCCATGGCGTTCGGGAAGTCCTGGGCTAGGCGCCCGCCAGATCGAGCGGCGGGGCGGTCTGGGCGATGGCCTCGGTCAGCAGGCTGACGAGATCGGCCTCGGCGACGTCGCGGCTGACGAAGGCCTCGCCGATCCGGCGCGCCAGCACGAAGGCCGGCTGGCCGCCGCTCGCCTTCTTGTCCCGGCGCATGTGCTCGATCAGGCGCCCCGCGCTCCAGGCCCGGCCGCCGAGCCGCTCGAAGCCGGTCGGCAGATCGACCGCGGCGAGGTGGCGGCGCACGCGGTCCGCGTCCTCGGCCGGGCACAGGCCGAGCTGGGCCGAGAGCTCGAACGCCAGGGTCATGCCGATCGCCACGGCCTCGCCGTGCAGCAGGTCGTCGCCGTAGCCGCACTCCGCCTCCAGCGCGTGGGCGAAGGTGTGGCCGAGATTGAGCAGGGCGCGCTGGCCGGTCTCGCGCTCGTCGGCGGCGACCACCGCCGCCTTGGCGCGGCAGGCGGTCAGCACGGCGTGGCGCAGCGCGTTCGGCTCGCCCTCGACCAGGCTGTGGCCGTGCCCCTCGAGCCAGTGGAAGAAGCCGGCGTCGCCGAGCAGCCCGTACTTCACCACCTCGGCGTAGCCGGCCAGCATCTCGCGGCGCGGCAGGCTGGCCAGGATCCCGGTGTCGGCCAGGACCAGGCGCGGCTGATGGAAGGCGCCGACCAGGTTCTTGCCCTGCGGCGTGTCGATGCCGGTCTTGCCGCCGACCGAGCTGTCGACCTGGGCGAGCAGGGTGGTCGGGACCTGGACGAAGTCGATGCCGCGCAGCAGGATCGCTGCGGCGAAGCCGGTCAGGTCGCCGACGACGCCGCCGCCGAAGGCGAGCAGCAGCGTCCCGCGATCGATGCCGGCCTCGAGCAGCCGCTCGCAGAGGTGCTGGAGGGTGGCGAAGTCCTTGCTGGCCTCGCCGGCCGGCACGACGAAGGCGCGGGCGTCGATGCGGGCGTCCGCCAGCGCGCGCTCCAGGGCGCCGAGGTGCAGGCCGGCGACGGTCTCGTCGGAGACGATCATCACCCTGCGGCCCTCCGCGAGGGGCCGCAGGTGGCGGCCCGCCTGGGCGACCAGGTCCTCGCCGACCAGGATGTCATACCGCCGTTCGTCCAGCGCGACGGTCAGGCGCTCGGTGCGGTTCAACTGAGGGCTCCGTAACGCTCCAGCCCCTCGTGCACCAGCTTGACGGTTTCGTCCGGCGGCGCATCCAGGCTGTCGATGGTGATGTCGGCGAGCGCGTACAGGGGATAACGCTCGCCGATCAAGCGGGTCAGGGTCTCGCGCGGGTCCCCGTGCCGAAGCAGCGGGCGGTTGGCGCGACGGCTGGTGCGCCGCAGCAGCAGCTCCAGGTCGGCGCGCAGCCAGACCGAGACGCCGGCGGCGGCGATCGCTTCGCGCGTGGCGGGGTCCACGAAGGCGCCGCCGCCGGTGGCCAGCACCTTGCGCTCGCCGCTCTTGAGCAGACGCGCGATCACCTTGCGCTCGCCGTCGCGGAAGGCGGCCTCGCCGTGGCGCTCGAAGATCTCGGGAATGCTGCAGCCGGCGGCCGCCTCGATCTCGCTGTCTGCGTCGACAAAACGCAGGCCGAGGCGCTTGGCCAGCCGCCGCCCGATGCAGGACTTGCCGGCGCCCATCAGGCCGACCAGCACGATGCTGCGCCCGCTGGGGGCGAGTTGCTGCTCCGTGCTGGGGTCGGTGACGGTCGACATGATGGGGCAGACTATAACCTCTGCCGAAGGATCCGCGAGGGGGTGGGTGCGCCGCAAATTGGCCACAGTCGAATGTACCATAATTCGGCCGGTCTCCTCGCCAGCTCCAGACCGGGGAGCCAGCTCCAGACCGGGGAGCCAGATCCAGACTGGGGAGAAGGTGGTCGAGAGGGCGGGCCGTCGGCAAGCGGGCTTGGCCTCGACTCCGGCCGGTTGCTAGAAAGTGTGCGTGATCGCAGTCGTGGGAGTCGAGGAAGGCTATGGGACGGTTCGGCGCGATGGTCTTGCTCTTGGTCCTGCTGCTGGTGGTCGGGGGGGGCCTGGCCCTGCTGTTCGTCGACATCCAGCCACCGAGCGCGCGGGTCGAGAAGGTCCTGTCCGATGACAGCTTTCCGCGCTAGCCCTCGGCGCGGCGCCGGGCTCCTGCCCCTGGCCGCGGCACTGCTCCTCGTCACCGCCCCCGGCCCGGCCGCCGCGCATCCCGCCCCGCCAGCGCCCGCGGTGCCGCCTTCTGCCGCCCTCCAGCTCGCCCAGGGCTCCCAACCGATCCAGCTGTTCCAGCTGCCGGACCCGCCCGCGACCGGCGGCGGCGCGGCGGCACCCTCGCGGCCGGACCCCGGCCGGGAAGGCGGCTACCAGGGAGGTGGATTCGGGGAAGGTGGATTCGGGGATGGGGGGCTCGAGGGTGGAGGACTGGGCGGTCCGCTCGGCGCGGCCGAGGCGCCCGAGCGCCTCGGCCTCTGGACCCGTGACGACGGCGGGCTCGGCTACGACCTGTGGCGCGGCAGCCGGCGCGAGACGGTGGTCGCCCTGCTCGCTCGCCTATCCGGGACACTCGACAGCCCGACGCTGCGCACCCTGGTGCTGCGCGTGCTGCTGTCCGAAGCCGAGACCCCGGGCGAATCGGTGCGCGCCGTCGTCCGGGACGGCGGCCCCGGGCAGAACCTTCTGGTGCTGCGCGGCCGGGCACTGCTGGCGCTCGGCGAGTCGGCCTACCTGGGCGCCCTCCTCGACCTGGTCGAGGGCGAGGCCGCCGGCGCGCCCGACCTGCTCGAGCTGAAGACCCAGGCGAGCCTGCTGACCGGCGACTATGGGCAGGCCTGCGCGACGGCGCGCGACGGCGTTGCGCGCGAGCCGGGCGACGCCTTCTGGACCAAGGCGCAGGTCGCCTGCCAGGCGGCGACCGGCGAGAACGACGCCGCCATGCTTGGCCTCGACCTGCTGCGCGAGAGCGGCGAGGGCGCCGACCAGGGCTTTTCGGCGCTGGCCGCTGCCGCGCTCGGCTATGGCGAGGCGCCGGCGGATCCCGCACCGAGCGCTCTCAACGTCGCCCTGGTGCTCGGCAGCGATCTGGCGCCGCCGGCCTCCTGGCAGGACAGCCGCGACCCGGCGGTCCTCGCCATGGCCGCCCGCGACGGCGACCTCGGCCGCGACCGGCGTCTGGCGCTGGCCGAGCGCGCCGCCGCAGCCGGCGCGATCCAGGCCGAGGAGCTGGTCGGCTTCTACGAGGCCGGCCGCCTCGGCGCCGACCAGATCGGCCGGGCGGCGAGCCTGGCCGCCGGTCTGGCGGGCCCCGAAGCACGCGCCCTGCTCTACGTCGCGGCGCGCGGCGACCAGGGCCCGGCGCGCGGCGAGCTGATCCCGCCCGCCCTGGCGAGCGCCCGCGCCGACGGCGTCGAGCTGGGCGTCGCCCGCGCCTTCGCGCCGCTGCTCGCCGAGCTCCAGCCGAGCGACGCGACTCCGGGGCTCGCGCAGAGCGCCGCGCGCGCCCTCTTCCTGGCCGGCCGCTACGAGCTGGCCGGCTCCTGGATCGACGAGCTGCGGCGCAGCGTCGGCGTCGATCCGACGGCGCGCCAAGCGCTGGTCGACCTCTGGCCGCTGGCACGACTGGCCGGTGTCGAGATCGCGGGCGGGCCGCAGGACCTGTCGGGCTGGCGCAGCGCCCGGCAGGCGGGCGGCAGCCCCGAGGCCGAGCTGCATGCCGAGGTCGTCACGCTGCGCGGGCTGCTCTATGCCCTCGGCGAGACCGACGCGCTCGCGTTCGGCGAGCTGATCGGCAGCGAGTCCGCAGGGCCCTTGACCGGCACCTCGACCCTGCTGGCTCTCGAACAGGCCGCGGTCGGCGCGCGGCTCGGCGAGACCGTGCTGCTGGCCGCCCTGGTCATCGCCGAGAACGGCGTCGCCGGCCACCCCTACCCGACGGCGAAGGCGGTCGAGGCCCTGAACCGGGTCGATCGCCCCGGCGAGGCGCGGGCGCTCGCCCTGGAAGCGGCAGTGGCCAGGGGCTTGTGACCGGAGCCTCCGCGCGCGGGCGGGGGCATCGCGGCCGGGGGGACCGCGACGGGACGCGCTTGGATCACGTGGAAGCCTTCCTGGAGATGCTCGCCGCCGAGCGCGGCGCGGCCGCCAACACCCTGGAGGCCTATCGCCGGGACCTGGAGCATCTGGCCGGTTTCCTGGCACCGCGCGGCCGGGCGCCGGCCGAGGCCGGCGCCGAGGACCTGCGCGGCTATCTGGCGGCGCTGGAGACGGCCGGACTGGCGCCGCGCACCGCCGCGCGCCGCCTGTCGGCGCTGCGCCAGTACTACCGCTTCCTGCTCGGCGAGGAGCGCCGGTCCGACGACCCGACCCTGCAGCTGGCAAGCCCGCGCCAGGGGCGCAGCCTGCCGAAGATCCTCAGCGAGGCGGAGGTCACCGGCCTGCTCGAGGCGGCGCGCCGGCGGCGCGGGCCCGAGGGCCTGCGCTTGGTCGCGATCCTGGAGCTGCTCTACGCCACCGGGCTGCGCGTCTCCGAGCTGGTCGGGCTGCCGGCCGCCGCCGTCGCCCGCGACCCGCGCCTGCTGATCGTCAGCGGCAAGGGCGGCCGCGAGCGCATGGTGCCGCTCAGCGAGCCGGCCCGCGCGGCGCTGCTCGCCTACGAACCGGCGCGGCGCAGCTTCCTGCGCCGCCCGAGCGACGAGCGCTGGCTGTTCCCCTCGCGCGGCGGCGACGGCCACCTGACCCGCCACCGGGTCGCCCAGCTGCTCAAGGAGTTGGCCGTCGAGGCCGGTACCGACCCCTCCAAGGTCTCGCCGCATGTGCTGCGCCATGCCTTCGCCAGCCACCTGCTCGCCCACGGCGCCGACCTGCGCGCAGTCCAGCAGATGCTCGGCCACGCCGACATCTCGACGACGCAGATCTACACCCACGTGCTCGACGAGCGGCTGAAGTCCCTGGTCCAGGACCGCCATCCGCTGGCCGCCCGGCCCGCGGAGGGCCCTCGCCGCGCTCCCGGCGCCGGGCCGGGCGGCGGGAGGGCGGGCGGCGAAGGCGGTTGATTCCGCCCCGGGCCTTGGCTACAGCGGAGGCTCCCGGCCGCGGCCGGCCAGCCGAAGGGAGCAGCGGCCCATGAGCTTCACCGTGGTCGAGCCGGCAACGGCGCGCCTGAACCGCAGCGAGCTGGCGGTCCCGGCCTCCAACTATCGCTTCATCGAGAAGGCGGCGGACTCGGCCGCCGACGTCGTGTTCCTCGACCTCGAGGACGCCGTCGCACCCGACGACAAGGCCCAGGCGCGCAAGAACGTCGTCAAGGCGCTCAACGAGATCGACTTCGGCAAGCGCACCCTGTCGCTGCGCATCAACGGCCTCGACACGCCCTACATGTACCGCGACGTCGTCGACGTCATCGAGCAGGGCGGCGAGCGGCTCGACCTGATCATGATTCCCAAGGTCGGCACCTACGCCGACGTCTACGCCCTCGACATGCTGGTGACCCAGGTCGAGGACGCCATCGGTCGGGACAAGCGACTCGGCTTCGAGCTGATCATCGAGACCGCGCTGGGCATGGCCAACGTCGACGAGATCGCCGCCGCCAGCGCCCGCAACGAGTCGCTGCATTTCGGCGTCGCCGACTACGCCGCCTCGACCAAGGCGCGCACGACCAATATCGGCGGCCCGAACCCGCTGTACGGCGTGCTGACGGACGCCGCGGTCGCGGGCGCGTCGCGCGATTTCCATTGGGGCGACATGTGGCACTACGCGATCGCGCGCATGGTGGTGGCGGCGCGCGCCGCCGGCATCCGCCCGGTGGACGGCCCCTTCGGCGACATCCGCGACGCCGAGGGCTACCGGGCCCAGGCCAATCGCGCCGCGGTCCTGGGCTGCGAGGGCAAGTGGGCGATCCATCCCAGCCAGATCGAGCTGGCCAACGCGCTCTTCACGCCCTCCGAGGAGGAGATCGCCCGGGCCGAGGCGATCCTGTCGGCGATGCAGCAGGCCAAGCGCGAGGGCAAGGGCGCGGTCACGCTCGACGGCCGGCTGATCGACATCGCCTCGATCAAGCAGGCCGAGGTCCTGGTCGACAAGGCGCGGCAGATCGCCGAAGCCGGCTGAAGCGCCGCCCTCCTGCAACCGCAGGGCCGCGGGAAGCGTTGCCCCGAGGAGCCGTCCCTCCCGAGGCCTCGACCCGAGGCGATGGAGGGCGGCCGGCGCGGCCGGCGGCGTGCTAGGCTCCGCGGGTCCAGATCGGGAGGCGCCGCGCGATGGAATTCGACCCGCTGCTGCTATCGCGCATTCAGTTCGCCTTCACGATATCCTTCCACATCGTCTTCCCGGCGATCACGATCGGCCTCGCCAGCTACCTCGCCCTGCTCGAGCTGCTCTGGCTGCGCACCGGCGAGGCGCGCTTTCGCGACCTCTATCGCTTCTTCAGCAAGCTCTTCGCGGTCTGCTTCGGCATGGGCGTGGTCTCGGGCGTCGTGCTCAGCTACCAGATCGGCACCAACTGGTCGGGCCTGTCCCAGGCGGCCGGCAACATCCTGGGGCCGCTGCTGGCCTACGAGGTGCTGACCGCCTTCTTCCTGGAAGCCGGCTTTCTCGGAGTCATGCTGTTCGGCTGGGATCGGGTCGGCCCGCGACTGCATTTCCTGGCAACCTGCATGGTCGCCGTCGGCACCCTGATCTCGTCCTTCTGGATCCTCTCGGCGAACTCCTGGATGCAGACGCCGGCGGGATTCGAGCTGGTCGACGGCTACTTCCGCCCGACCGACTGGCTGGCCGCGATCTTCAACCCCTCCTTTCCCTACCGGCTGGTCCACATGATCCTGGCCGCCTACCTCTCGACCGGCCTGCTGGTCGGCGGCATCGGCGCCTGGCACCTGCTCAAGGGGCGCGAGGAGACGCGCACGCGTACCATGCTCGCCATGTCGGTGTTGTTCGTCGCCGTGGTGGCGCCGCTCCAGATCGTCGCCGGCGACCTCCACGGCCTCAACACGCTGGAGCACCAGCCGGTCAAGGTCGCGGCCATGGAGGGTCACTGGGAGACGCGCCCGGGCGCGCCCCTGGTCCTCTTCGCGCTTCCCGACGAGCGGAGCGAGAGCAACCGCTTCGAGCTCGCGATCCCGAAGCTCGGCTCGCTGATCCTGACCCACTCCTGGGACGGTGAGGTGCGCGGGCTGAAGTCCTGGCCGGCGGACGAGCGCCCGCCGGTCGCGATCGTCTTCTGGTCGTTCCGGGTGATGGTCGCCTGCGGTCTCGCGATACTCGGAATCGGGCTCGTCGGCGCCTTCCTCTACTTCCGGCGCCGGCTCTACGACACGCGCTGGTTCCTCTGGCTGGCGCTGGCCGGCTCGCCGCTCGGCCTGATCGCGATTCTGGCCGGCTGGATCACCACCGAGGTCGGACGGCAGCCCTGGGTCGTCTACGGCCTGCTGCGCACCGCCGACGCATTGGCGCCGCTTTCCGGGGGCAGCGTGGCGGCCTCGCTGGCCGCCTTCGTCGTCGTCTACCTCGGCGTCTTCGGGGCCGGCACCTGGTACCTGGGACGAATTGCGGGGCAGGGGCCGGCCTGGTCGGAGCCGCCGGCCGAGCACGTCGATGCGCCGGGCATGCGCCTGCCGCGCGAGTAGGAGGGGGCTGGAATGGATATCGACACGCTGCTGCCGATGCTCTGGGCCGGAGTCATCGTGTTCGGCGTGATGGTCTACGTCCTGGCCGACGGCTTCGATCTCGGCATCGGCATCCTGTACCCCTTCGCCGGCGACGAGCTCGAGCGCGACCGCATGATGAACTCCGTGGCGCCGGTGTGGGACGGCAACGAGACCTGGCTGGTGCTCGGCGGCGCGGGCCTGCTGGCGGCCTTCCCTCTGGTTTACTCTGTGGTGCTGCCGGCCTTCTACCTGCCGCTGGTCACCATGCTGCTGGCCCTGGTGTTCCGGGGCGTCGCCTTCGAGTTCCGCTTCCGCTCGACCCGGCGCAAGGGCTTCTGGTCCGGCGCCTTCTTTTTCGGCTCGGCGATCGCGACCTTCGCCCAGGGCGTCGTGCTCGGCGGCTTCGTGCGCGGGATCCCTGTCGAGGACGGCGTCTACGCCGGCGGCACCTTCGACTGGCTGGCGCCCTTCCCGCTGTTCGTCGGCCTGGCGCTGGTGTTCGGCTACGGGCTGCTCGGCGCTGGCTGGACGATCCTCAAGACCGAGGGCGCCCTGCAGGCGCGGGCGCGGCGCTGGTCGGCCCTGCTGCTGCCGGTCGTGCTGCTCGCCATGGCGGTTGTCAGCCTGTGGATGCCGCTCAGCGACCCGGCGGTCGCCGACCGCTGGTTCGGCTGGCCGAACATCGCCTTCCTCTGGCCGGTGCCGGTCGCCGTGCTGGCGGTGGCGATCTTCCACTGGCTGGCCCTGGCGCGCGGCAGCGAGGTCTGGCCCTACGTCAGCGCCGCCGTGCTGTTCCTGCTCGGCTTCCTGGGCCTCGGCGTCTCGCTCTGGCCCTACGCGATCCCGCGCGAGGTCGACATCTGGGAGGCCGCGGCGCCGGTCTCGACACAGATCTTCTCCCTGGTCGGCTTCGCCGTGATGATCCCGGTGATCCTGGCCTACTCGGCCTGGAGCTACTGGGTGTTCCGCGGCAAGGTCCGCGACGAGGGCTACCACTGAGGCGCCGGCGATGAGCGAGCGCGGGCGCCGGCTGCTCTGGTTCCTCGGCCTGTGGTGCGCCGGCGTGCTGGCGGTGGCGGCTCTGGCCTACGGCCTGCGTGCGCTGATCGCGCCCTTCTTCTGAGCCGCCCTCACTCCGGCATGCGCAGATAGCTCTCCACCGGCGGCAGCGCGCCGACCACGCCCTGGTCCTGCAGGAACCGGGCGAAGCGGCGGTAGCGGCCGGCGTCGCCGGCCGCCGGGCGCAGGGCGAAGCGCGGCAGGGTGTCGGTCCAGGCCAGGCGATTGAGCTCGTCGTCGAGATCCTCCTTGTAGGCGACGAACAGCTCCCAGCTCTCCTCGGGGTGGTTGATCAGGTATTGCACGCCGCGCTCCAGGGCGCCCAGGAAGGCGGCGTCGCGCGGGTCGGGCTGGACGTCGCTGCGCGCCACCAGGATCAGCTCGTCATAGGCGGGCACGCCCTCCTCCTCGACGTAGAAGAAGCGGCCGGCGCCGCCGGCCAGGCGCAGCTGGTGCTTCTCGAAGTTGCGGTAGGCGCCGATCACCGCGTCGGTCTGCCCGGCCAGCAGGGACTGTCCGAGGGCGAAGTTGACGTTGATCAGCTCGATGTCCTCGAGCCCGAGGCCGTGCGGCGCCAGCATCGCCGCCAGCAGCGCCTCCTCGAACCCGCCGACCGAGTAGCCGACCCGCTTGCCCTTCAGGTCGGCGAGCGTCTCGATCGGGCCGTCGGCCAGGACCAGCAGGGTGTTGAGCGGCGTCGCGACGAGCGTGCCGATGCGCGTTAGCGGCAGGCCGGCGCCGACCTGGATGTGCAGCATCGGCTGGTAGCTGACCGCGACCTCGGCCCGACCGGCGGCGACCAGCTTGGGCGGGTCGTTGGGGTCCGCCGGCTCGAGCAGCTCGACCGCCAGGCCTGCCTCCTCGAAGAAGCCCTTCTGCAGCGCCACCACCAGCGGCGCGTGGTCGGGGTTGAGGAACCAGTCGAGCAGCACGCGGTAGCCGGTCTCGTCGGCGCGGGCGGAGTGGGAAGCGGCGCCGGCCAACAGCAACAGGGCGGCCAGCAGGCACCTGGCAAGCAAGGCCCGGGCAAGGGCGAGAGCTCTCATGGGATATGTCCTCCGTCGTCTCGTTGGGCGGGGCGACGGGGAAAGACGGAAACGGGCGGGGGCGCGACATCGTCGCCGGAGGCCGATTTCCGGTTCCTTCCCTGCGCCGGCATGACCCGGATCAGGTTCTAAGGGTCACCGCCACGGCCGGCGGACTCTCAGCCCTCGCATGCGAGGACACCCCTAGGAACAGCGAGGCGCAGCATGCCTAGTAACCGGACTTTAGACAAGGGTGCTGGCGACCCTCGGCACAGCAAGATGTGCTGATTTAAATTCGGCCCAAAGCTATCACTGTGAGTAAAACTCTTTACAAGCTGTGCTTATGGGCATATACTCAGACACATGCTCAGCAACAATGTACTTTGAGAGGATGTTCCAGTGAAGGTGAGCGCAAGAGGCTGGAATCGTGACATGGGGCAGAACCGTCTCGCTTCGTTCAAGGTGGAGGATGCGAAGCACGTGCAGGCCGGTAAAATTCGAATATCGATGGAGCAGCAGCAGACGGATTTTGACGGGGACGAACTTTCTGTATGCTGGGGTAGGAAAGTCGTACTGAACGGCGATTACTTTATGACGCTGAGTCTCACTAAGAATGACGTTGCAGAAATATTCAAGAGGACATTTGGGGAAACGGTGACGATGGAGATCCTGGATGAGTGCGGCATCACACTGGAGGGGCGGGAGGTAGTAAAGGACTGGGGGGAAATCACATTGCGAGATCTTCTTGAGAGAGTGCAGGGCATGGAGGACACCTAAGGCGCGCCCTGTGAAAGACCTCCTCGACCAAACTGATCTCGCGTTGCGACTGCTCTGGAATCGGAGATCGCAGACGTTCGGAGATTGACCGGCGACTGCTCATGTGGCAGCGCCCACACGCCTTCCCATTCCCCGGTTGGCCGTTGTATCTGGCGTAGAGCCATGGAAGCGGTGTGACACCGCCCTGGGCTGTGCTATGTCGGGCTCCGCCATGCGCCATTATCTCGATTTCGAAAAGCCGATCGCCGAGCTCGAAGGCAAGATCGAAGAGCTGCGCCACCTCTCGGACGCCGGCGAGCTCAACATCGCCGACGAGGTCGCGCGCCTCCAGGGCAAGGCGGAGCGCCTGCTGCGCCAGACCTACACCAAGCTTTCGGCCTGGCAGAAATGCCAGGTCGCGCGCCATCCGGAGCGGCCGCACTCGGCCGACTACCTGGCCGCGCTGGTCGAGGACTTCGTGCCGCTCGCCGGCGACCGCCTGTACAGCGAGGACAAGGCGATCCTCGGCGGCCTCGGCCGCTTCCGGGGCCACTCCTGCGTCGTACTCGGCCAGGAGAAGGGCCACGACATGCAGAGCCGCGTGACCCACAACTTCGGCATGCCGCGGCCCGAGGGCTACCGCAAGGCGCAGCGCCTGATGCTGTTCGCCGAGCGCTTCAGGCTGCCGCTGCTGACCTTCGTCGACACCGCCGGCGCCTATCCCGGCATCGGCGCCGAGGAGCGCGGCCAGGCCGAGGCGATCGCGCGCTGCATCGAGCTCAGCCTGCAGCTCAGGGTGCCGGTGATCGCGACGGTGATCGGCGAGGGCGGCTCGGGCGGGGCGATCGCTCTCGCCACCGCCAACCGCGTGATCATGCTGGAGCACTCGATCTACTCGGTGATCAGTCCGGAAGGCTGCGCCTCGATCCTCTGGCGCTCGGCCGAGCAGAACCAGGAGGCCGCCGAGGCGCTGCGCCTGACCGCCCAGGATCTGGAGCGGCTCGGCGTCATCGACCAGATCGTGCCCGAGCCGCTGGGCGCCGCCCACCGCGGGCGCGGCAAGACCATGACCGCGGTCGGCGACGCCATCGAGGAGGCGCTGCACGCCCTGCGCCGACTCGATGGCGGCACGCTCAGGGTCCAGCGCCGCGACAAGTTCCTGGCGATGGGCCAGAAGGGCCTGGGCTGAGGCTCTGCGCCCCACGTCCGGAGCCTGTCGAGGGACGTGAAGGCGCCGAGCCCGGGCCAGCTACCCACGGGGCGGCTATCCGAAGATCAGGTCGTAGATCACCGAGAGCCCGCCGTAGAGCGGGATGAAGATGCTGAGCACAACGTTCAGGAGGCTCTCCTGGATCGCCCAGTAGACGGCGCCGACGAAGCCGCCGAAGGCCCAGAGAACGTAGAAGAAGACGGCGACGGAGCCGCCGGCCAGCGCTGCGGCCTTGAGGTTCACGGTGAGGTCTCCCGGTAGGTGCCTGCCGGAGGCAAGACGAGCCCCGAGCCCGGTTGGTTCCAGGCCCCGGTCACGCCAAGTCCCGGGTCAGGCCCAGGTCAGGCCCAGGTCAGGATGGCCGCGAGGCGCAGGCGGGCAAGGTCGCTGCCGGTCTCGACCGCGAGCCGGCCGAGGCCGCCGAGCAGCTCCTCGGTCTCCGGCCCGATCTCCTCCAGCGACAGCGCCTCCGCGGCGGCGGCGACCAGGGCCTCCTCGGCCTCCTCCGCCTCGCGCAGGATCTCGACCGTGCTGTTGGTCGAGAAGGTCTCGCGCAGCGAGGCCAGGGCGTCGCGCGCGAGGTCGCGCTCCGGGTCGAAGTCGTCGGGCAGCTCGCCGTGGCTGCGGATCATCGCCTCGAGCTGCTGGAGCAGCCGCTCGTGCTGCTGCGGCGCGTCGGCCAGGGCGTCGGCGTCGAGCAGCGTGTCGTCGAGCCCCGTGCCGACCCGCTTCAGCACCTCGATCGCCCCGTGCAGGGCGCGCGCGACATCCTCCAGCGCAACGGTCCATTCGTCCTTGATCGTACTCATCGCCTCGGCCTCGTCCGACTCCCGGTCCCCGGCGCGACGCCGGGGCGAAGGGCTATAGGTGAGTTCAAGGTACAAAGACCTCAAGCACCTTCGCCTCGACGGTGAAGGTGCAGGGCGTGTGCCCCGCTATCTCGCCGTCGAGGTTGATCCGGCGGCGCATCGGCGTCGCGATCGTGATCCGCTTGCCGCGCAGCGTCAGGACTTCCGGCCAGGGCCGCAGCTGCCCGGCGCGGATCCAGGGCGCGAGCCGCAGCATCCGCCAGAAGCCGACCGGCTTGATGGCGTAGAGGTAGAGCGTCTCGTCGTCGATCCGGCAGTCCTCGTCGACGACCAGGCCGCCGCCGAAGTTCGGGCCGTTGCCGACCGCGATGTGGATGAAGCGGCCGCGCGCGGTCTCGCGGTCGCAGCGGATCCGGGCGCGGAACGAGCGGTTCTGCTGCCAGGCCAGCCACAGGCTGACCGGGTAGCTCAGCAGGCCGAGGCGGCGCTTGCGCTCGCCGCTGTGGAAGCGCGGCACCTCGGCGCCCAGGCCGATGGTCGCGACATTGAAGAACAGCGTCCTGCCGGCGCGCCCGAGGTCGATCCGCTGGCGCTTGCCGGCCGCGATCACCTGGGCGGCCCGCTCGAGGTCGTCGGGAATGTGCAGGGCGCGGGCGAGGTCGTTGGCGGTGCCGAGGGGCAGGATGCCGAGCGGCTTGCCGGCGGCGACCAGGCTCTCCGCGAGGCCGTGGAAGGTGCCGTCGCCGCCGGCCACGACCAGGGCGTCGAACTCGTTGGCGCGCCGCTCGATCACCTTGCGCGCCGCGACCTCACCTTCCGGCCGCTCGATCTCGGTATCGAGGCCTGCGGCCTCGAGCGAGCGAACGGCGTCCTCGGCTTCCGCGGCTCGGCCGCTGTTCGGATTGATCAGGACCAGGCAGCGCATGGCGGTTCACCCGGTCGGTCGCGGGGGCTCAGGCGAGCTTGCCGTGGCAATGCTTGAATTTCTTGCCCGAGCCGCAGGGGCAGGGGGCGTTGCGCTGGACCTTGCCCCAGGTCGCCGGATCGCCGGGATCGACGGCGCTGGCCGCGGGCTTCTGGACCGGCCGGCGCGCCGGTTGGGCCGCGGCCTGGGCGCCGCCCTCGCGCAGCGGCGCACCGGCGCCGACCAACTCGGGCTCGCGCTCTCCCGGCCCCGGGCGCAGCGCCGGATCCTCGCGCGTCTCGTGCATCTCCTGGGGCGGCCGCTGCGGCGTCACGGCGGCCGGGTCCTGGGTGCGGATCGCGATGTGGCTGAGCAGGGCGGTGGTCTCCTCGCGCACCCGCACCAGCATGTTCTCGAAGAGGTCGAAGGCCTCCTTCTTGTACTCGTTCAGCGGATCGCGCTGGGCGTAGGCGCGCAGGCCGATGCCGTGGCGCAGGTGATCGAGGCTGAGCAGGTGGTCCTTCCACTGGCGGTCGAGCACGTTCAGCAGGATCTGCTTCTCGGCCAGGCGCATCAGCTGGGGGCCGAAGTTGACCTCCTTGGCCGCCATCTTGCGCTCGACCTCTTGGATCATGCGCTGGCGGATCTCCTCGTCGGCGATGCCCTCTTCCTTGGCCCACTCGGAGACCGGAAGGTCGAGCCCGAACAGGCGCAGCGCCTCCTCGTGCAGGCCGGCGACGTCCCACTGCTCGGCGTAGGCCTTGGCCGGGATGCAGCGCGTCACGACGTCGCCCAGCACTTCCTCGCGCATCGAAACGATGGTGTCCTTGACGTCCTCGGCGAGCATCAGCTCCTTGCGCTGCTCGTAGACGACCTTGCGCTGGTCGTTCATCACGTTGTCGAACTTCAGCAGGTTCTTGCGGATCTCGAAGTTGCGCGCCTCGACCTTCGACTGCGCCTTTTCCAGGGCCTTGTTGACCCAGGGGTGGACGATCGCCTCGCCCTCCTGCAGGCCGAGGCGGCGCAGCACGCCCTCCATGCGGTCCGAGCCGAAGATCCGCATCAGGTCGTCTTCGAGGGACAGGAAGAACTTCGAGGCGCCGGGATCGCCCTGGCGGCCCGAGCGGCCGCGCAGCTGATTGTCGATGCGCCGGCTCTCATGGCGCTCGGTAGCCAGGACGAACAGGCCGCCGGCCTGCTTGACGACCTGCTTGGCGGCCTCGATCTCGGCGTGGATCGCCGCGGCGGCTGCCTCGCGCGTCGCCTCGTCGGCCTCGGCGGGGATCTCCTGGGCAAGCCGCATGTCGGCGTTGCCGCCGAGCTGGATGTCGGTGCCGCGGCCGGCCATGTTGGTCGCGATGGTCACCGCGCCCGGCTGGCCGGCCTGGGCGATGACGAAGGCCTCCTGCTCGTGCTGGCGCGCGTTCAGCACGTGGTGCGGGATCTGCTTCTTCTGCAGCAGGGCGGCCAGCATCTCCGACTTCTCGATCGAGACGGTGCCGACCAGTACCGGCTGCTGTCGCTGCCGGCATTCCTCGATCTGCGCCACGATGGCGTCGAACTTCTCGGTGACCGAGCGGTAGACCTCGTCGTCGTAGTCGAGGCGCGCGACCGGCACGTTGGTCGGGATCTCGATGACCTCGAGCCGATAGATGTCGGCGAGCTCCTCCGCCTCGGTCATCGCCGTGCCGGTCATGCCGGCGAGCTTCGGATAGAGCCGGAAGTAATTCTGGAAGGTGATGGAGGCGAGCGTCTGGTTCTCCTGCTGGATCGTGACGCCTTCCTTGGCCTCGAGGGCCTGGTGCAGGCCTTCCGAGTAGCGCCGGCCCTCCATCGCGCGGCCGGTGAACTCGTCGACGATGACCACCTTGTCGTCCTTGACCAGGTAGTCGGTGTCCCGGGAGAACAGCTTGTGGGCGCGCAGCGCCTGGTTGACGTGATGCAGCACCCCGACGTTGGCGATGTCGTAGAGCGTGCCCTCGTTGAGCAGGCCGGCCTCGGCGAGCAGCGCCTCGATGTGCTCGACGCCGGCCTCGGTCAGGGTCACGGAGCGCTGCTTCTCGTCCTTCTCGTAGTCCTCCTCGACCAGGCCCGGCAGCAGCGCGTTGACCTGGCGGTAGAGCTCGGAGGAATCCTCGGCCGGCCCGGAGATGATCAGCGGCGTGCGCGCCTCGTCGACCAGGATCGAATCGACCTCGTCGACGATGGCGTAGCAGAACTCGCGCTGGACCATGTCCTCCAGGCGGAACTTCATGTTGTCGCGCAGGTAGTCGAAGCCGAACTCGTTGTTCGTGCCGTAGGTGACGTCCTTGGCGTACTCGAACCGGCGGGCCTCGTCGGGCAGGGCGTGGACGATGCAGCCGACGCTGAGGCCCAGGAACTCGTAGATCCGGCCCATCCACTGGGAATCGCGCTGGGCCAGGTAGTCGTTGACGGTGACCACGTGCACGCCCTTGCCGGCCAGGGCGTTGAGGTAGACCGCCAGGGTCGCGACCAGGGTCTTGCCCTCGCCGGTCTTCATCTCGGCGATCATGCCGCGATGGAGGACGATGCCGCCGACGAGCTGGACGTCGTAGTGGCGCTGGCCGAGGGTGCGCCGGGCCGCCTCGCGTACCGTGGCGAAGGCTTCGGGCAGCAGGTCGTCCAGGCTCTCTCCGGCCTCGAGCCGTGCCCGGAAGGCCGGCGTGCGGGCCCGCAGGTCCTCGTCCGAGAGCTTCTCGACCTCGGGCTCCAGGGCGTTGATCTGAAGCACCAGGGGCCGAAGCGATTTGACGAAGCGGTCGTTGGCTGAACCGAACAGCCGCTTTGCGATGGAGCCGATCATGAAGTCCTCGGGGCACGGGGCGTGGGCCGGCCGCCCTCGGAAGGGCGCCAGTCCTGCGGGGTCACAGATATGGCTCCCGACCGGGCCTGTCAACGAAACGCCCCGAGCCGAAGCCCCCGGCCGAGCCTCGCGCATGCCTTCGGGGCGGCTATCCCAGCGCCGCCTGCCCTTGTTCGCCGGCCCGTTATCTGCATAGTGCCGCCGATGCAGCGTGGCGGCCCCGTCCAGTCGATGGGCCGGCGCCGAGGCCCGCGGTCGCCACGACCCTATCCCGTCTCCTGCCGGAGCCGGCCCGCTCGAAAGGATTCCCCCATGCCCCGCTTCCCCTGGCTCGCCCCCGCGCTGTTCGGGCTCGCCCTCCTGGCCGTCCCGCAGCTCGCCGCCGCGCAGGACGGTGCCGCCGCGACCGGCGAGGACCCCGTGGTCGCCGTGGTCAACGGGCAGGAGCTGCGCCAGTCCGACGTGCTGCGCTCGGCCCAGGACCTGCCTGCGCAGATGCAGGCCCAGGTCGGCATGCTGTTCCCGGCCCTGATCGAGCGCCTGGTCGATCTGACCCTGCTGACCCAGGCCGCCCGCGACGCCGGCGTCGCCGAGGACGAGCGCGTCCGCGCCCTGGTCGCCGAGGCCGAGGCGGACGCCGTGCGCCGCGTCTACCTGGAGGACCAGATCGAGGAGGCGCTGACCGAGGAGAAGCTGCAGGACGCCTACCAGGCCTACCTTGCCGAGAACCCGGCAGCCGAGCAGGTCAAGGCCCGGCACATCCTGCTGGAAACCAAGGAGGAAGCCGAGGCGGTCATCGCCGAGCTCGAGGAGGGCGCGGAGTTCCAGCAGCTCGCCACCGAGCGCTCGACCGGCCCCTCGGGACCCCAGGGCGGCGACCTCGGCTGGTTCGCCAGGGACCAGATGGTGGCGCCCTTCTCCGAGGCCGCCTTCGAGCTGGAGACCGGCGACTACACCCGCGAGCCGGTCGAAACCCAGTTCGGCTGGCACGTGATCCTGGCCGAGGACCGCCGCGAGGCGCCGGCGCCGAGCCTCGAGGAGGTCGAGGCCGAGCTGCGCGAGCAGGTCGCGCGCGGCGTCATCGACGAGCAGGTCAAGGCCCTGCGCGAGGAGGCCAGCGTCGAGATCATGCAGCCGGCGGCGCCGGATGCGGCGGCCCAGCCGGGGGCCGAGGAGCCCGCGGCCGAGGAGCCGAAGGCCGAGTAGTCCGGGGCAGCCGGCCGCAGGGCTGCGCGTGCAAGCCACAGCAAGGACGTCGTCATGAGCAAGGTCTCGCCGCTTGCGCCGGAGCGCTTCCCCGAGCTGCCGCCGGTCGCCGGCGTCGAGATCGCCACGGCCGCCACCGGGATCCGCTACAAGGGTCGCGACGACCTGCTGCTGCTGCGCTTCCGGCCGGGCACCACGGCGGCCGGCGTGCTGACCCGCTCGCTGACTGCCAGCGCCCCCGTGCTCTGGTGCCGCGAGGCCCTGGCCGGCGGCGCCGCCGCGCTCGGCCTGCTGGTCAACGCCGGCAACGCCAACGCCTTCACCGGCGCGCGCGGCATGGCCTCGGTCGAGCGCCTGCTCGGGGCCCTGGCCGAGACCCTGGGCGGGCGCCGCGAGCAGCTCTACGTCGCCTCGACCGGCGTCATCGGCGAGCCGCTACCGGACGAGCGCATCGCCAGCCACCTGGGGGCGCTGAAGGGGCAGCTGGGCGGCGACGGCTGGGACCGCGCGGCGCGGGCGATCATGACCACCGACACCTTCGCCAAGGGCGCCGTGCGCACCGCCCGGATCGGCGAGACCGAGGTCACGCTGGTCGGCATCGCCAAGGGCTCGGGGATGATCGCGCCCGACATGGCGACCATGCTCGCCTTCGTCGCGACCGATGCCAGGCTGCCGGTTGCGGTGCTGCAGAGCCTGCTGAAGCGCGGTGCCGACCGCTCGTTCAACGCCATAACGGTCGACGGCGACACCTCGACCAGCGATACCCTGCTGGCTTTCGCCACCGGCGCCGCCAGCCATCCGCCGGTCGAGGGGCCCGGCTCGCCGCTCCTGCGCGGCTTCCGGCAGGCGCTCGAAGCGCTGCTGGGCGATCTCGCCCTGCAGGTCGTGCGCGACGGCGAGGGCGCGACCAAGCTGGTCGAGATCGCGGTGAGCGGCGCCGCCAGCGGCCGGGCGGCGAAGCGCATCGCGCTGTCGATCGCCAACTCGCCGCTGGTCAAGACCGCGATCGCCGGAGAGGACGCCAACTGGGGCCGCATCGTCATGGCCGTCGGCAAGGCCGGCGAGAAGGCCGACCGCGACCGCCTGCGCATCGCCATCGGCGGCGTCACCGTGGCCAGCGAAGGCCAGCGCGTCGAGGGCTACGACGAGACGCCCGTCGCGGCGCACATGAAGGGGCGGGAGATCCTGGTCGAGGTCGACGTCGGCATCGGCCGCGGCGCCGCGCGGGTCTGGACCTGCGACCTGACCCACGGCTACATCGACATCAACGGCTCGTACCGGAGCTGAGGGGACTGGCGGTGGGCCTCGAACATGTGAGCGTGGCTCGGCCGGCGCCTTTCGCGCTTGCATGGTTCGACAAGCTCACCACGAAGCGCGCCTCGGGCTCCGCGACAAGGCCTCCGTCGCTGGCATGGTTCTACAGGCTCACCATGAAGCGCGCGCCGGATCCCACGACGAGGCCTCCGTCGCTTCGTGGTGAGCCCTTCACCCTGAGCCTGTCGAAGGGCGAACCATGCAAGCCTGCGGGCTGCGACGGAGCCGTCGGGTGACCGGCGGCGGCTGCTGGGAGGCCGCCGCGCGGGAGGCCGAGCCGGCGGCAAAGCCGGTCGTGCTGGTCGCCGCGGTCGCGCTGATCGACGCCGACGGCCGGGTGCTGCTGGCGCAGCGGCCCCTTGGCAAGGCCATGGCCGGCCTCTGGGAGTTCCCGGGCGGCAAGGTCCAGGCCGGCGAAACCCCCGAGGCGGCGCTGGTGCGCGAGCTCGCCGAGGAGCTCGGCCTCGACACGCGCAGCTCCTGCCTCGCGCCGATCGGCTTCGCCTCGCACGGCTACGAGGACTTCCACCTGCTGATGCCGCTCTTCGCCTGCCGGGTCTGGCAGGGCGACCCGCAGCCGCTGGAAGGTCAGCGGCTCGCCTGGGTGCGTCCGGCGCGCCTCGCCGACTACCCGATGCCCCCGGCCGACCTGCCGCTGGTCGCCCAGCTCCGCGACCTCCTTTAGCAAAGGGCGGCCGGAAGGGGGCGGCGCCGCTTGCCAGCGGGCGGCCGGCTCGCGATCATCGCGGCAGATCAGGATTTCCCGGAAGGAGGAGGCCCGGCCTGTCCTGTCGGAACGACCTTGTCGCCGGCGGGGCGCTCGACCGTCTCGAGCGCCTCGGCCAGGCGTTGCGCGGCGCTGCCGGGCCGCAGCGGCCGCTGCTGGGAGGCGTGGGGCGCCCAGGCGGTCAGGTAGAGCACCTGGAAGCTCGCCGAGACGCGCCCGTCGGGCCCGGCGAAGTGCTCGGCGTAGAGCTCGGCGGCGCGCAGCAGGGTCTCGCGCCGGGTGAAGCCCTTGCGGCCGGCGGCCAGGGCGCTGCTCTCGCCCATGCCGCGCAGGTCGCGCATCAGCGCCAGGGCGCTCTCGTAGGTCACCTCCAGGGTGTCGCTGTCGACCACCGGCAAAGCGAAGCCGGCGCGCTGCAGCAGGCCGCCCACGTCCCGCAGGTCGGCGAAGGGCGAGACGCGCGGGCCGGCGCCGCCGCTGATCTCGCCGTCGGCCTCGACCAGGGCGGCGCGCAGGCCGCCCAGCGTCTCGCCGCCGAGCAGCGCCGCCAGGAACAGCCCGTCCGGCTTGAGCGCCCGGCGGATCTGCAGCAGGGCGCCGGGCAGGTCGTTGACCCAGTGCAGGCTGAGCGCGCTGGCGACCAGGTCGAAACTGCCGGCGTCGAAGGGCAGCGCCTCCTCGTCGGCGACCAGGGCGGCGGCCCCGGTCGCCGCCGCGCGCCGGGCCATGGCCTCGGACAGGTCGCAGGCGACGGTCCGCTCGATGCCGCCGCGTCCCGCCATGGCCTGCATCAGCTCGCCGCCGTGGCAGCCGAGGTCGAGCGCCAGCGGAAAGCTGCGGCGGATGTCGTCGAGCCGCTCGGCGAGGCGGCCGGCGACCTCGCGGACCAGGAAGTCGTGGGCCGGCCAGGCCGCGGCGGCGCGCTCGCGGTGGCGGCGCACGACGGCGCGGTCGAAGGGGCGCTGGCTGTCCGACATGCCCGGCGATATGGCAGCCGGCGGGGCCGCTGGCAATGACCGGCGCCGCGCCGCCCGGCCGCCTCGCCAGGTCTCGCCTGCTCCAGGCTGGCCGGCTCTGGGGCCGCCGGCTGTGGCGCGGCGTGCTCGACGCGCTGCTGCCGCCGCGCTGCCTGGCCTGCGGCCGGACCGTCGACGAGCCCGGCCGGGTCTGCGCCGACTGCTGGGGCGGCCTGCGCTTCCTCGGCACGCCCTGCTGCCGGCAGTGCGGCCACCCCTTCGAGTTCGAGCCCGCAGTCGACCTGGCCGGCGAGGCGCTCTGCGCGGGCTGCCGGCGCAGCCCGCCGGCCTTCGACCGAGCACGCGCCGCCCTGGCCTACGATGCCGCCTCGAAGCCCCTGATCCTGCGCTTCAAGCATGCCGACCGCACGGACGCCGCCCCCGCCTTCGCGCTCTGGATGCGCCGGGCCGGCGCCGAGCTGCTGCAGGAGGCCGAGCTGGTGGTGCCGGTGCCGCTGCACCCCCGGCGCCTGTTCCTGCGCCGCTACAACCAGGCCGGCCTGCTGGCCCAGGGGCTGGCCCGGCTCGGCGGCAAGCCCTATGCGCCGCTGCTCCTGGTCCGGCGCCGGGCGACGCCGTCCCAGGGACGGCTCAGCCGGCGCCGGCGCAAGCTGAACGTCGCCGGCGCCTTCGCGGTGCCGCCGCCGGCACGCAGGGCGCTCAAGGGCCGGCGGGTGCTGCTGGTCGACGACGTGCTGACCACGGGTGCCACGCTCTCGGCCTGCGCGCGCACCCTCAAGCGCGCCGGCGCCGCCTCGGTCGACGCCCTCGTGCTCGCCCGGGTCGTGCGCGCCCGACCCTGAGGAGCGTCTGGGAGAGCCTCGGCGCTGGCCGGGCCTGACTTCGCCGCCCGCCTTGCCTATATCGCCTGCCAGGATCACTCTGCCCTGAGCCACTACGGAGCTGCCGCGATGCCCAAGGTCGAAGTCTATTCCTCCGCCTTCTGCCCCTTCTGCTACCGGGCCAAGAAGCTGCTCGCCGACAAGGGCGTCGCCTTCGAGGAGATCGACGTTATGATGAACCCCTCGCGCAAGTCCGAGATGGTCGAGCGCGCCGGCGGCCGCACCTCGGTGCCGCAGGTCTTCGTCGATGACCAGTACCTGGGCGACTGCGACCGGCTCTACGCGCTCGAGGCGCGGGGCGAGCTCGACGCCCGCCTGTCCGGTGGGGCCGGCCAGTGACCGGCCCGGCTGCCGGAAACGGCGGGACCTCGTTCAAGGTCGCCTGCGTGCAGATGACCAGCAGCGACAGCCTGGCGGAGAACATCGAGGCGGCCAGCGCGACGATCCGCGAGGCCGCCGCCGCGGGCGCCCAGCTGATCCTGACGCCCGAGAACACGCCGATGATGACCCTGCGGCGCTCGGAGAGCCTGGCCGCCGCGGCCCCCGAGGAGGACCACCCGGCCGTCGCCGCCTTCTCGGCCCTGGCCGCCGAGCTCGGCCGCTGGCTGCTGATCGGCTCCTCGACCGTGCGGCTCGAGCCCGAGCTCTGCGCCAACCGCTCGCTGCTGTTCGCGCCCGACGGCTCGGTCGCCGGCCGCTACGACAAGATCCACATGTTCGACGTCGAGATCCCGGACGGCCAGACCTACCGGGAGTCCAAGACCTTCCGGCCGGGCCGCGAGGCGGTGCTGGCCGAGCTGCCCTGGGGCCGGCTCGGCATGACCGTCTGCTACGACCTGCGCTTCGCCGCGCTCTACCGCAGCCTAGCCCAGGGCGGCGCCAGCTTCCTGTCGGTGCCGGCCGCCTTCACGGAGTTCACCGGACGGGCCCACTGGCACGTGCTGCTGCGCGCCCGGGCCATCGAGACCGGCTGCTTCGTCTTCGCGCCGGCCCAGTGCGGCACCCACGCCGGCGACCGCAAGACCTACGGCCATTCGCTGATCGTCGCGCCCTGGGGCGAGGTCCTGGCCGACGGCGGCGAGGCGCCCGGCTTCGTCACCGCCGAGATCGATACCGCCGCGGTCGCCGAGGCGCGGCGCATGGTGCCGGCGCTGCAGCACGACCGCCCCTTCGCGCCGCCACGGCAGGAGCTCCGCCAGGCCGGCGAGTAGGAATCCCTGGCTGCGGCGGCGCAGCCCGGTTCAGCCGGAGCGGGCGGCGATTCGCTGGATCGCCGCCGGGCGCGGCACGCTCACGGTCAGGTCCTCGTAGGCCAGCACCCGCAGCCGGCCGCGCACCACCTCGAGCAGTTCGCCGGGCGCCAGCAGGAAGTCCGGGTTGCTCGGGCGGCCGAAGGCCTCGTTGCCCTGGGCGAAGGTCTCGTAGAGCAGCAGGCCGCCGGGCGCGACCGCCTCGACCAGGGCGGGCAGCAGCGGCCGGTGCAGGTAGTTGGTCACGACAACGGCGGCGAAGCGCCTGCCGGCCAACGGGAAGCGCCCGGCCTCGAGATCGGCGGCCACGACCTCGAGGCGGGGGTCGGCGATCGGCGCCAGCGTCGAAACGTCCCGGTCGAGCGCGACCACGCTATGGCCGCGGCCGAGGAACAGCCGCGAGTGACGGCCGCCGCCGGCCGCCAAGTCGAGCACCGGCCCACCGGCCGGCACCAGCGCCGCGAAGCGGGCGATCCAGGCCGAGGGCGTCGCCTCGGCCCGGTGCCCGGTGCGACAGCCTGCTTTACCTTCCGTCACGCGATCGCCATCTATCATTCGTCGACCCTGAGGACCTGCGGCCGAGGCCATGATTCTCTACAGCCTGCGTTGCGACAACGAGCACGAATTCGACAGCTGGTTCAAGGACGGTGCCGCTTTCGATGCGCAGGCGGAGCGCCGGCTGGTCGTCTGCCCGAGCTGCGGAACCGACAAGGTCGAAAAGGCGATCATGGCGCCCCGGCTCGCCCGCGGCCGTGCCGCCGCGCCGCCGCCGCCGCCGGAAAAGCAGGTCGCCTCCGATCCCAGGGCCACGGAGCTGCGCCGCGCGCTGCTCGACCTGCGCCACCGCGTCGAGGCCAGCTGCGACTACGTCGGGCCCCGCTTCGCCGAGGAGGCGCGGCGGATTCACTATGGCGAGGCCGAGGCACGGGGGATCTACGGCGAGAGCACGCGCGAGGAGGCCGAGGCCCTGGCCGACGAGGGCGTCGAGGTCGCCAGCCTGCCCTGGATCGACACCGGCGACGCCTGAGGGGTTTGGTCCGGCCGCCGGTCAGTCCCGCTCGGCCCACAGCAGGTAGCTGACGTCGAGATCCCGGCGCGACAGGTGCCAGCTCTCGCTCAGCGGATTGTAGACGATGCCCTGGACGTCGCGCACCGTCAGGCCGTGCGGGCGCAGGCCGGCCGCGACCTCCGAGGGTCGCAGGAAGCGCCGCCAGTCGTGGGTGCCGCGCGGCACCCAGCGCAGCAGGTACTCGGCGGCTACGACTCCCAGCAGGAAGGCCTTGCCGGTGCGATTGAAGGTCGAGAGCACGAGGCCGCCGCCGGGCGCGACCAGGGCGGCGCAGTCGGCCAGGAAATCGGCCGCCTCGGCGACGTGCTCGACCGTCTCCAGCGCCAGCACGAGGTCGAAGGTGCGGCCGATCTCGACCAGCTCGGCCGCCGTCGCTTGGCGGTAGTCGATCGCCAGGCCCTGCGCCTCGGCGTGCGCGCTGGCGACGGCGATCGCCGCCGGCGTGGCGTCCAGGCCGGTGACCGTGGCGCCGAGCCGGGCCAGGGGCTCGGTGACGAGGCCGCCGCCGCAGCCGACGTCGAGCACGCTCAGGCCGGCCAGCGGGCGTTCGCCCAGCGGCTCGCGGCCGAAGCGCCGGCAGACGCGGTCGCGGATGTAGGCGAGGCGCGTCGGGTTCATCCGGTGCAGCGCGCGCGAGCGCCCGGCCGGGTCCCACCAGTCCTCGGCCAGGACCGAGAAGCGCTCGACCTCGGCCGGATCGACCGTGGCCTGTGAATTTTTCCGCCCGGGAGTTGCCGTCACCACTCGCTCGCTTGCCTTTCCGCGTGTCTGTTCAGTATGGATAGCCGCGAATCGCGCGGCAAGGCAGCCTGGCCCCTCGCCGCGCTTCCGGCGCTTCGGCGCCGTCGCCCTCGGGTCCACCGCTTTTTCAGGCCTCTTGAACCATGGCCCGCATCGTCATGAAGTTCGGCGGCACCTCCGTCGCCGACCTCGAGCGCATACGCCACGTCGCCGGCAAGGTCGCCGCCGAGGTGGCCGCCGGCCACCAAGTCGCGGTCGCCGTCTCGGCGATGGCCGGCGTCACCAACCAGCTGGTCGGCTACGCCGGCGCGGCCTCCCGGCTCTACGACCTGCGCGAATACGATGCGATCGTCTCCTCCGGCGAGAACGTGACCGCGGGCCTGCTGGCCATCGTGCTCCAGGATATGGGCGTCCAGGCCCGCTCCTGGCAAGGCTGGCAGATTCCCATCGTCACCGACAACGCCCACGGCTCGGCACGCATCGAGCGCATCGAGGTCGAGGATCTGCTGCGCCGCATGGCCGAGGGCGAGGTCGCCGTGGTCGCCGGCTTCCAGGGCTTCGAGCCCGTGCGCCGGCGGATCACGACCCTGGGCCGCGGCGGCACCGACACCTCGGCGGTCGCGCTCGCCGCGGCGCTGGCGGCCGAGCGCTGCGACATCTACACCGACGTCGACGGCGTCTACACCTGCGACCCGCGCATCGTGCAGCGCGCGCGCAAGATCGATAGGATCACCTACGAGGAGATGCTGGAGATGGCGTCGCAGGGCGCGAAGGTCCTGCAGACCCGCTCGGTCGAGATGGCGATGAAGCACCGGGTGCCGGTCCGGGTGCTGTCGAGCTTCGAGGAGGGCACCGGCACCCTGGTCGCGGACGAGGACGAGAGCGTGGAAAAGGCAGTCGTAAGCGGGGTCACCTACAGCCGGGACGAAGCCAAGATAACCCTGCGCAACGTCACCGACCGTCCCGGCGTGGCGGCGGCGATCTTCGGGCCGCTCGCCGAGGCCTCGGTCAACGTCGACATGATCGTCCAGAACATCTCGGCCGACCAGCAGACCACCGACATGACCTTCACGGTGCCGCGGGCCGAGCTGGCGCGCGCGACCGACGTCATCGAGGCGCACCGCGAGCGTTTCGGCTTCACCGACATCTCGGTCGACAGCAACGTCGTCAAGGTCTCGGTGATCGGCGTCGGCATGCGCAGCCACGCC